>DATLNW010000056.1:0-8590 GCA_035536575.1 Lysobacterales bacterium | reverse complement strand
CGTTAAAAAACCTCAAAGTTTTAAATACAACTGAGCATATCCCACTTCTTGATGAAGTACTGGAGCTTGTAAATGGCAGGGTTCCAGTGCTTGTTGAAATAAAGAGAAATTTATTACCCGGAATACTTGAGAATTCAGTTGTTAAATCTCTTAAAAATTACAAGGGAGACTTCGCTGTTCTTACTTTTAATCCTGTCGCATTACGTTTTATTCATCATAATGCGCCCGAATATATAAGCGGAATAAATATAGGTAAAATGGAAAAATTTGCTTTCAGATTTGCTAAATTTAACAATTTCATAAACAATTTTTCTTCTCCACAATTCATAAGCTATTCAATGAGAGGAAGGATTCCTGAATTTTCTTCAAGCTACTTCCGGCAATTGGGTCTGCCTATTCTTGCCTGGACCGTATCTTCAAAGGAAGAAGAATTGATGGCGAGGAGGTTTGCAGATAATATCATTTTTGAAGATTATATACCTGAATGATTAAATTTTTTATAAATTTTATAGTTGTGCTCATCTTGTCCCTGGGATTTGCCGGCTTTTTATACTACCAGGTTGAGGTAGAAGGCAGTAAGGATGATGGATCAGTGTCACCACTACCAGAATTTCTAACACTTAGTAAAAATAACCAGGTGAGATTTCTTGATCTCTGGTTACCCGCATTTGCCAATAAATCGGTAAATAGCATTAATAATGACGATATTACGGCCAAGTCTGCACTGATTTATGATATAACCCGCAATAAGACAATTTATGAGAAGTCGGCCTCAACAAGGCTTCCCATGGCGTCACTTACAAAGATAATGACGGCTGTAATTGCTCTTGAAAATAGAAGACCGGATGATAGATATAAAGTAACTGAGAAGGATTTGGTCGGAGAAGATAGCATGGGACTAACGGAGGGCGAAATTGTAACTTTCGATAAGCTACTATATGGCCTTATGCTTCCATCAGGTAATGATGCCGCTGAGGTACTGGCAAACAATCATCCGACCGGAAGAGATGGTTTTATAATCGATATGAACCAAAAAGCAAAGTCTTTAGGGCTTAAAGATACCAACTTTGTGAACCCCTCAGGACTTCAGGGAGATGGGGACCAATATACAACAAGTTATGATTTATTGGTAATAACCCGCTATGCGCTTTCCAATTTTCCACAATTTGCAAAAGTCGTCTCAACGGCTGAGTATTCAATTCCGTCAACTTCAACACATAAGGCGTTTGATCTGTACAATGCAACCAATCTGCTGACTACCTACGAGGGCGTGAAAGGCGTTAAGACTGGTTATACACCTGAAGCCGGTCTTTGTCTGGTCACCTACCTTGATTACAAGGGACACAAGATTATCGGAATAATTCTTAATAGTGAGAATAGGCGGACTGAGATGCGTACTTTGCTTGATTATTCCCTTAAAACGTTGGGGGTTGAGCCGCCAGTTTATAAGGGGTAAATTTCTATGAATAACACAATTAATACATCTTCAGACGTGTCCTTTTCTTCGGAGAGTGCACTTAAGGCTATGGAAAAGGGAGATCTTAAAGAATGGGTAATTAAATTGCTGGAGAGTGAAAAAAGTTATGAGTTGGCAGAAAAAATCTCCTCAGAAAAAATAGTAGCAATCGAAATGTATAATTTCCCGCTTGCATTGCTCAAGAAAATAAAGGGGCCTGAGGAGAATGAAGATCACCGTCAGCCCCCTGATGTATGGGAAGATAAAGTAAAAGAGATGGAGAAGAAGATTGGGAACGATTATACTCCTGCACCTCTGATAGTAACCGACTTTTGGAATAAATTTGAGGTCGCAGACGGTAATCATAGACACGAGGCGCTTGAGAGACGCGGGATCAAATCTTACTGGACAATATTTTTTATAAAGTATGAAGCTGGTAAAGATTATCTTCATAAGATTATGAGCCGGGATACTGACTGAGCTGTTTGTTATAATACTTGTAAATGAAAATAAAAATAATCCTAACTGACGTTGGTGGTGTTCTTGTCAGAACAGAAAGCATAAGAGCAAGAAAACATTGGGAACAAAAGCTTCACATGAAGTCTGGCCAGTTGACACGGGAGATTTCAAAAATTCAACCGGCTAAAGAAGCGACTGTGGGACTTGTGAGTGCTGAGGAAATTTGGCACAATGTGGCGGAGAAGTACTCAATCAATAGAGCTGATTTGAAACAATTAAGAATTGATTATTTTAAAGGTGAAAAATTAAATAAAGAGTTTTATTCCTTCATTCAAAAACTCCACAAAGACTTCAAAGTTGTATTATTTACCAATGCCTGGGATGACGGACGGGAAGTTTATACCGATAAGTATCAACTTGATAAAATATGTAATCAGATGATTATATCTGCTGAAGAAGGCATGCGAAAACCACACAAGAAATTTTACTTCCGAGCACTTGAGCTATTACATGTAAAGCCTCAGGAAGTAATCTACATAGATGATAGAAAAGAAAATATAAAAGCCGGGAAGGAAATTGGTTTTAATTCTATTCTTTTCAGTCACACGAAGGACGTAATTGATCAAATCAAAACACTTATATAATTTTCTAATCATATTTTCTCTTGAATAAGCTTAGTATTTAAAGTAAAATAGCTTATACCATAAGCCGCGGTGGTGGAATGGTATACACGGGGGCCTTAAGAGCCTCTGTCAGCAATGATATGAGAGTTCGACTCTCTCCCGCGGCACATGTTTGGTCTCATGTCATTTGTCTTTAGTCTTTGGCTAATGACTAACGATAGAAAACTAATAGCTAATACCGGGGAGTGGCTCAGTTGGTAGAGCGCGCGGTTTGGGACCGTGAGGTCGGAGGTTCGAATCCTCTCTCCCCGACAAATTTTTGGTTTACTTCAAGAACAAGCTTGCTACTAAAGGAACATATAAGAGGGCAAAAAGAGTGCTCAAAAGTACGGCCATGGATGCTTTTTCCGGGTGAAGTTTGAGATGAGTAGTATACGCTATGACATTCGCAGCAATAGGAGCTATAGAATATAGCAGCATTATTCTGTGAATATCAGCGTTATAAAACTTCAAAAAATTACTATCCAAAAACAATATTCCTAAAATTAGAAGTGGCCAGGCAAGAAATTTTGCTATAAGCGCAAGACTTATGAATCTCGCGTCAAATTTACTCTTTGCAACTTCGGCAAGTCCGAGACCGATAAGCATCATGCCCAGAACCAGATACGCGCCTTTAAAACTATTGGCAAACTCAATATAAATTGGCCCAAGCTGAATGTGTAGCGCATTAAAAAGCACACCGAGAATAAATGCGTAAATGATCGGAAGTTTTATTAATCTAGCAAATGCTTCCCGTGATGAATGGTGCCCCCGTGCTGCTATAAAAAATCCAAGTGAATTTTCATAAAGATTGGAGCCTATTATGGCAACAGTATACAATGCAACCAACGGTGGATCAAACAGCGCAATTGCCACCGGCAGACCAAAGTAGCCCACATTTGCCTCGCCTGAAATAAATGCAAGTAAATTTTTTGTCGAATCTTTGAAGAATAATTTTCCAACCACATAAAACATAAGACACAGTGAGCAAGCTACAATAAAGGTTAAAAATGGTAATGAAATTGTGCTTAATGTAAGCGCTGAGGCATACGCTCCTCCAAAAATAACAACAGGAGTAACAATGTAGATGGCAACAGATGCAATTGATTCTTTTTTAACATGCAAATACTTCCCTGCGACAAATCCTAGAAAAATTATTACGTATAGCGGAAATATCTTTGCCAGAAGTGCGAGAAATAAGTCCATAAATCGAATTATATTAGATTATGCACCAAAATGTAAGCAGATTAGGAGTGATTGAAATAATGTGAATGTTTATGCGGTTTTTAGAAGGTGGGCTTTTTTGATGTCGGCTTTTTTCTGAAGGTTTTCGGCAACACGTACTTCCCTATCGCTTTTTATCTTGTCTCTTTTTGCCTTTTGTGCCCTCAGCTCTTTGTCAACTATCTTTTGGCACTCCTTATCAGGACAGACATTTGATGTTCTGTTGACGACAATGGTGGTTCCTGAAAAAGTAACGGTCTTTTCCTTCCATTTTTTAGCCAAAATTCTTTCTTTTCCGCATCTGGTGCAGGGGTTGGTAAATTTATTAGTCATAGGCTTTGCGGGAATATAACGTGTATTATACCACAAAATAAGCTTAAAAGTCAATTCCCAGAGGATGGTTGGTGAGCGGGTGAAGGGAATCGGACCCTCGTATCAACTTTGGAAAAGTTGTGTTCTACCATTGAACTACACCCGCATTTAAGTTCGTTAAGTATAACAAAAAACAG
Organism: Lysobacterales bacterium; assembly: GCA_035536575.1. GTDB lineage: Bacteria > Patescibacteriota > Microgenomatia > Levybacterales > UBA12049 > DATLDE01. The sequence goes on along the minus strand of DATLNW010000056.1, from coordinate 4,280 downwards.
ATTTTACCTCAAGCATGCATCCAACTTGCTTGCATGGATTATTACAATCAGCTAAAATCACTTGATAGGCTGCAATATATTAATATGAGTAAAACACTTACAACAGACAATTACAGAAAGCAAACTGCTGCTTTTTCACTTAAAAAGCTCTCCTTTCTGCAGCGTTTTTTAATTGACAATTTTAATAAGGTACTTCTTGATGAGATTAAAAAATTGAACCCTGAAAGCATACTTGATGCAGGCTGCGGAGAAGGATTTACTCTTCACCGGTTGAAAGAGGCAGGAATCGGGAAAAAACTAGAGGGCTTTGATTCTCTGGATAAGGCAGTAAAAATCGGAAAAAAGCTGCATCCCAAGCTGAATATCAGACAAGGAGATATCTACAAAATAGACAGTATGGCCAAAAGCTATGATGTTGTGATCTGCAGCGAGGTTCTTGAACACCTGGAAAGGCCTGAAGATGCTCTATGCGAGCTTATCAGGGTTTCTAAAAGATATGTCATTCTGTCTGTACCTCAGGAGCCACTCTTTATGATGGGTAATTTACTAAGAGGAAAAAATATAAAACGGTTTGGAAACGATATAGAGCATATTAATCATTGGACCAACAAAGGATTTGTGAAGTTTGCGGAGAAATATTTGAAGGTAAAACAAAATATAACACCTATGCCATGGACCCTCTTAATCGCTGAGAAGGTATAACGTCTTATTCTGACTCGAGGCTTTTAAAAATAACCACCATAAATGAAATAAATGGAATTGCCAATAAAGCTCCGACAACTCCCATAAGATTTGTTCCAATCATTATTCCAAGAATTACCACAACCGGATTTAGCCCAACTGCCTTCTGCATTACCTTAGGGACGAGTATTTGATTTTCGACAGCCTGAATTAAGACATATAGAGCCACGATGGCAAGCGCCTTGGCTGGTGAAATAGTAAGAGCTATTACAATGGCCGGAATTGAAGAAAGAATTGGACCGATTGTGGGAACAACTTCCAGAAGTCCTGCGAGAAGGGCAAGGGGAAGTGCATACGGAAGGCCCAGCACGGTCAAACCGATCCATGACAAAAACCCAATAAAAACACACAGTTGAACTTGTCCGCGAAGCCACGCTCCCAATTTAAAATTTACCTGATCCAGAGTATCGCGCGCTTTCTCACGTGCGTCTTTATGAAAAATACCTGCTACAAATTTTTTAAATGTATCTTCATACAACAACAAGTAAAGACTGACTACAAAGATAGTAATTGTTGAGAATAACCCACCGAATACTTTGGTTGTGACATTAAATGCACTTTTTCCAAGGCTCTCAAACTCGCTATTTATGTATCCCTCAATTTGCTTAGGGTTTATTGTCAGACCAAACAAATCCGCAGATCTATCAATAAATCGCGGAAAATTACTTATCAAAGATTGAATTTGGGTAACAACAAAAGGAACTAGAGGAAGAATAAGTAAAAATATAGCGATAATTATTCCAAAATATGGGATAAGAACGGCCGCAACTTTGGGAAGGCCCTTTTTTCGTAGGTACTCAACCATAGGAAGTACAGCAGCCATTATGATGTAGGCAAGAAAAATTGAAACTATAATTTCCCTGGCCTGGACGACAAACCAAGCAAGGGCTATCAAAAATAACGCAAAAATTACCTGGTTATTGAGTAAATACTTGATAAATCGATGAAACATATCTTTAGTTCACTATAATATAAATCTTTGACGAATTCAATAGTGTACGCCCAGAGGGATTCGAACCCCCGACCATGTCGTTAGAACCGACGTGCTCTATCCAGCTGAGCTATGGGCGCGTAGGTGTATTTTATCAATTAAGCTTAACACATGCAATTTTTAATCATAAACCCACAATGTAATTAAAAAAATATATATTAAAACTACTCATTTCAATTTCACGCACAAAAGTGTATAATCAATTTACCTAGTATGAGCAAAAAACTAAATAAACTCATTCATGATGTTCCAGGTTGGCTTAGTAAAAATGAAGCTAACTTTCTGTCAGAAAAAGCAAAAAGTACTCAAAAATATAAGGGTGAAATAGTTGAGATTGGAAGTTTCTATGGTAAATCCACGATTTGCCTCGCACAGGGAAAAGGTAAAGTATACGCGATTGACCCTCACAAAGGATTTGTCGAGGAAAATATGAAGTATTCCCCTACTTATAATGGGTTTTTAAAAAGTATTAATACGGCACAAGTTGAGAAAAAAATTGTCCCGATGGTTATGAAATCAAAAGACGCTTCAAAAATCTGGAAAAAAAAGATAAGACTTCTTTTTATAGATGGTCTTCACGATGAGAAAAATGCCTTTCAGGATTATGAGCGGTTTAGCAGGTATTTAATTGAAGGTGGGATCGTAGCAGTTCATGACAGCTTTTTAAGGTGGTGCGGATCGGAAAAAATGGCAGTTAATAAAATAGTTAACTCTTCTGATTATTATAAAATAGGCGTTGTGGGATCAATAATATATGGAATTAAAGGCAAAGGAACGTTTCTCAATAAAATTACTAAATCTGCTTACGCAGCGATGATAATCACTCTAATATACCTTAATCACCTCAAATTAATCGTATGGAACCTACCACAAATTATCAAGAACAGACAATTACACTTCTCAATATAGTCCTATAGTTGAATAATTTATATATTTTTGATACAATCCGTGCATGAAGGAAGATTCCTCATTTAGGAAACATGTAAGTTTTTTACCTGAAAAAGTAGAAACCTTAATGGATTATCGAAAACCTTTTGTGATACGCAGTCATCACTTAGTAAATCTTGCAGGAGCATCAGGCTTCTCACCTAGAGATATAGTAGAAGGCACGCTTGTGGCAGTAGGAATGGAAGGACATGATTATTTCACAGACGTACTGGGTAGCACACCAGTACATGTAGCAAGATTTGAAGCATCGTTGACAGAGTTCTTCACAACATTCGACAAGTTACCCGATGATTATCCGGTAAAGCTTGTTGCAGGTCAAAAAGATGGTGTGTGCAGCGGCTGCGCAATCGGAAAACATTGTTCGGAAAAGATAAACTTATTAGGTGACCAATTGTTTCTTGCTGATTTTGATGCAGTTTCAGAAGCGCTTGGCTTAGCGGATCAAGTTACCTTTGAATTAGAATATGTGGATACATCTGACTCAGGAAGAGTTAAGACGCTATCAGCTTTTACAACAGCAGGGGTCACAAGAAGCGTTTTGGGAGTGCTCTCCAAACAATTTAAAGACTTATGAATATTACCAATTTATTAATTTCCAAAAAAATAAATGTTTTAACCTTTTCAGCAAACGTTGCATTCAAAGGTAGCCAGCCTGAGAGGATGTATTTTTCCACAGATTTAAAAAATCAGCAGTTTATTAATGCTGACTACTCCCCTTTTCTGGCCGCGGTTCTTCTTCCATGTATGAAGACTGGTGAAGATATAGTTGTTAAAGGTTTTGTTTCCAAAAAATTACTTGAGAACACAGAAAAGATAATGGATTTGGTTGTCGGATGGAATGTGGGACTACGAAGAATCAATGTCATTCCCGCGAAAGCGGGAATCCATCCAAAGAGGCCCTCACAAGAGGCTGGATCCCCGATCAAGTCGGGGATGACAAATCATGCTAGTTTTCTACAGGCTCGAACAATAAGTCCTAGTATTGCTTCCTTTTTCTCAGCAGGTGTTGATTCTTTTTACACATATCTCAAACACAAAAATAAAAAAGATAAAATATCCAGTCTTATTCTGGTTCATGGGTTTGATATACCTTTGGAAAATAAAATTTTATTCGCAAAAACAAAAAAAACTGTTGAAAAAATTGCAGAGGTTGAAAAGGTAAATGCAATATGTGTAAAGACAAATGTAGGTGAAATAATTGAAAAACATTTGATTTGGGATTTTGCACATGGGGGAGCACTTGCTGCCGTGGGGCTTTTTCTGGGATTAAACAAGATATTTATCCCCGCAGGTCTTCGAAAAGACGAACTGTTTCCCTATGGAACCCATCCTAATCTTGATAAGCTCTGGTCCACTGAAAAAACCGTTTTTACGCATGATGGTACAGAATACAACAGGCTTGGAAAAATAATGAATGTTGTTGGCAAATCACCTCTGGCTCTCAAATACCTGAGAGTATGTACTCAGAACATAAAAGGAAAGTACAATTGTTCCCGTTGCTATAAGTGTCTTCAGACCATGATTGAGCTCGTTTGCGCTAATGCTTTACATAAAGTAAAGACGTTTGACAGACTTGATCTCAAAGCTGTCAGCAATATGT
>DATLNW010000055.1:0-7450 GCA_035536575.1 Lysobacterales bacterium | reverse complement strand
CTTGGCACGCTCAAATACGAGTGGGCCCTTCGCAAATTCCCACTTGTTAAAAGAAATGTGGCAACATACCCCTGGCCCCTGACCCTTACAATAAGGACAGTGAGAACTCTTAAGCAACTGATATAATGTATTATGTCTTTTAATCCATATCTTGAAGTAATTATCGCTGCTGCGATATTTGGAACAGCTGGTATCTTCGTCAAGATTATTGATCTTCCGGCAACTACAATTACATTTTTTAGAGTTGCTGCACCAACATTTATTTTATTTATATATTTTGGTTTAAAAAGTCAAAATATATTTAAATCTGCTACGAAAATGGTTATATTCATCTCTCTGCTTAATGCAGTGCGTATGTATTTATGGCTTTTTGCTTATTTGCATACATCCGTTGGGAATGCAGTTATAATTCTCTACACATGGCCGGTTTTTACAGTTCTATTAGGCCCTCTGATAATAAAAGAAAAATTAACTAAACAGAAGCTAACTTTAGCTTTAATTGCTTTTATTGGAATAGTAATCATTTTTTCAAATAAAGAAGTTTCGTTTGAAAATCAGGACTTTATAGGAATGTTGGCAATGCTTGCTTCAGCTTCATTGTCTGCCGTGACAACGCTTTTATTCAAGCCTCAGTCCAAACATTACACCAAGCAACAATTGGTTTTCTTTCAAAATGTGGCAGGGGCAATAATCTTTCTACCATTTCTTTTTATTAACCAACCTTACCCCACATTTTCTCAGGCTAGCCTAGCCTCTGTTTATTCAGCTCTTATCGGATTAGTTGCATTCTTATTGTGGTTTTCTGCTCTTAAAAAGATCAAAGCTTCAACACTTGCAATAATTTCATATACCGAAGTGGTGAGTGCAATTATCTTGGGTGCGCTTGTCTTAAAGGAAAGTATTACGTCTACAATGGCGGTTGGAGGAGCGATAATTCTCATAGTATCTTATTTTGCCAGGAAAACAGAGTAAGGTATATAGCTTTTCAATAAACAAAAATGAATAGATAATGTATCATATACTAACTTATGATACATTAAGTTTGTAGTTTAAATTTAGTTGATGAGTTAGAAGCGCAATGAAGCAGACTAGAAGCTAGCGGGAGGATTTTTTGGAGCGGTCTTTTAGACTAGGATAAACAACAATCGCAATTGCTAGAAGAATAATTGAGCCTACAATAGACATTATTATTAATCCTGATAATATGTTATTTGGGTCGATTGTAATCATTACTAATTTAGTATTTCATTGAGGGCACGGAATTGTCAATGCATCATATATCAATATATCATGCATAACATTGGCAAGTCATATTTCGTAATACTTTAATGATCAAGCTTGTAGCGAGGAATTTACTTCCTTTTTCCGGGGGTTCCTTTGGTTGCTGTGCGTTGTAATCCAGCTATTAATACAGCCTCTTCGGTCAGCAAAGCATTTCTTCTTTCAGGCGTGGGTGGTGAAGTTTCATTTGAGAGAGTAACACCAATGCTGGTTATTCTTTCCCCAATAATCTTTTTCCCTGTCTTGCTTCTGTGGAATCCTGCCCTGATCATCGGGTTGCTGTCTACTAAGCGCTGAAATTCATCAGGGTCTGTTATGCCTGGAGCCAATTCTTTATCAACGGGTTGGGTTTTGCCCGGACTTATTTCTACGGTCATAGCAGGAATATAGCAGAATCATGGTTGGGTGTAAAGATATTGTATAATATCTAAATGATAAAACTTGCAGCGAAGGAGTTAAGATTGAGCAAGCCCGAAGAGGGGGAGAAGAAACAAATCAAGAAAAACCCGATTTATATTGTTCTGGACGATGTTTTGGATACCTACAACATAGGTGCTGTTTTCCGTCTTGCTGATGCAGTGGCTGCTACCAAAGTTATTTTATGTGCCGGGTCTGAGACACCTCCAAATCACAGAATTAAAAAAGCTTCCATTAACACAACCGAATGGGTGGATTGGGAATACAGCGCCTCAGCCGCTGAGGCGATATCAAATCTCAAAAATCAAATATCAAATATACAAATAATTTCTGTAGAACTTGATAAGAGAGCTGTACCGTATGACAGCATTGAGTATAAGTTTCCAATAGCTATTGTTGTCGGACATGAAACGGACGGGGTTTCAGAGGAAGTTTTAAAAATGAGCGATCATATCGTCCAGCTTCCTATGTACGGAGTAAATATAAGTCTGAACGTTATGGTAAGCCTGGGAATTGCTTTATACGAGGTTGTTAGGCGTTTGAACTCCAAAAAATAGTTTAAATTTCAGCGTACGGAACCATTTTCTCATCAAGCTTGGTAATTTTCTCTATATCACTTTCTGTAATTGCCAGTAGGCTTTCTTCCTGCTTATCATATGGGTAGTAAGTTTTGTAAACACCCGGGAGCGCGCGGTGGAGAGCATCACCAATGGTGATTTTTTGTGCGAGCTCTTTCATTTTCTCCCAAAAACCATTTTTGCCGTTTAACATCACATCAATTCCCGTTGCTGAAGCTTTTGCCCCCTCCTTATTTGCTACAAACGCCAGAAGTGGTCTCCAGAAAGACATTGAATCAGTTGGGATATCTTTATAAACCTTAATATCCTCAACATCTCCTGAATCTTTTTGCAGATTCATGTAAGCTTCCTTCATCTGAGTAAAGTAAGTCGGTTGATTCAAGCCCCCGATTAAGCGGACGCCATAAAAAAAACTCAAAGTTATAAAAGAAAGAAGCGTGCTTGGGATTAGCTCACGGTTGTCCATGGCCTCCTTGATAGCCGTAGGAGTAAGCTCGATGCTGTATGTTCCGTCTTCAGTTGTAAGCATATTTCCTTTTCTCCACAACTGCATTCTGTATTTTTCTCCTTTTGGAATTGCCCAGAAAAGAAAAGTTCCACTGTTTTTTTTCAGTGAAAAAGCTCCCGAGATGTTGTCAAAGTATTTTTCTATTAATTCATGGTATTTTGTGGAAAAAAGGAGCCTGTTAAGGGGTGAGTCATCTTCCATATGATACTTGGAGAGAAGATCAAGGACTATTCTTTCCTGATTGAGATAAACAAGATCAGGTACATTTTTACCAAAATTCATGTATTCCTTAAAGAGCATGTAGTTGCTCCGTGTGGCCTGGTCTGAGAAATTGGTGCAGGAGAGAACATCTTTATGTCCATAAACAGTCTCCAAAATCTCAGTAGCCTTAACAGCTTGGGCCGGGGTAACCGTACCGTCTTTTGCTAAATTTTGAAGGGTTTGTTTGGCCTTGTCGATTGCTTCCTGCGTGTAAGAGGCGTAATTGAAAAGAGGGAAAGGTCTTACTTTGCGTGGGAAAAAAGTCGCAGTGTTGATTTGGATATTACCTTGATAGTTACTCTTAAAAGAGATTCCGCGGGGATCAGTCAGGCTATTATCGAAAGAAATATTGGAGCAGGCAAGAACGATGATGCTTGTCATATCCACACTTTCATCAAAAAGATATGGAAGGGTGGAGGCGATAATAGCATTTGTTATATTTGGGTGGGAGAGGGGGCCGTGGTGGAGGGTTGTTGAGACATAGTAGTATTTCTCAAGCTGCTTAATGGTCTTTTCGGCAACTTGCTTACCGAGTTGCTTGGTGATCTCCGTCTCCATAATCTCCATAAATTCCGACTTTCTCTTTGCAGGAACGGGGCTCTGGTTTGACTGCATCAGGCTCCTCTCATAATCGTAAAGAGATTTATGGTGGTGATTGTCAAAAATTTGCTTAAGAGTTGGGCGGGCCTTGAATACCTTTTCACGTAGCTTATAAACGCGCGAGGCAAGATCAGGGTATATCTTTGTTTTACTCTTTTCTTCTGCCTGGGATCTGTCGTAACCGTAAGGTATTATGGATTGTAGTTGTTGTTTGATTAATGTTCTCATATTGATTATTTTTCTAGAATTATTTTAATTCTAGAGGGCAGTTCAGGTAGTATAAAAAAATTGTTTGATTTGTGAGCGGAAAGCTTTTTTAGTCATATTAATTTATACAATTTATCATTATTAAGATGTAATAATATATTAAGTGTTAAGCAAATGCAATATAGCAAATTGGGCAATTTTGAGGCTAGAAGAGCGCCTATTAATCTATGTTAGAATAGTTTTGATACAATTTTTTACTTATGAATAAAAAACTAGCTTTGGGTAAAATCGCAAAAGAGATAGAAAAGTGCAAAACTTGCATAATAGGTAAAAGTGGTATGAGCGTTCCGGGGGAGGGGAATTCGGATGCTGACATTTTATTTATTGGTGAGGCGCCGGGGAAAAAAGAGGCAGCGAGCGGTCGGCCTTTCATCGGCCGGTCGGGGCAATTACTTAGAAGTTTAATTAGGGAGGTTGGCCTTAAGGAGGAAGATGTCTTCATAACTAGCCCTGTGAAGTATTTGCCGAATGGCCCTGATGGTACACCGGGTGGAACACCCAAGCCCTCAGACGTCGCGCATGGTAGAATTCACCTAATGAAACAATTTGACATTATCCAGCCCAAAATTGTAGTTTTATTGGGTGCGGTTGCAAGCTTGGGGGTTTTGGAAATGAAAATCCCGGTCAAGTCAGAGCACGGTAAGGTAATTGAGAAGGATGGGTTGAAATACCTTGTCACTCTTCACCCTGCCGCAGCCCTCCGCTTCCCACCTTTGAAACTTTTGATAAAAGAGGATTTTGAGAAGTTGAAGAAGATTATTTTGTCAAAGAAATAGAAAGCTTGGTATCTAGCGCTGTGGCAATTCTTTTCAAAAGAGCTAGGGAAGGATTTCCGTTCATTCCCTCAATTCTGGAGATTGCAGCTTGGGACGTTTTCACTCTTCTGGCTAAGTCCCTTTGGGAAAGATTGCGGGAAAGTCTTGCTTCTATGAGCTTGCGGGAGAGCTGATATTCCACTTCAGAATCTTCCCAGGCTTTCCTGAATTCAGGGTTTTTCAGGCTTTCTTTAAGATGTTCTTTAAATGTATAATAACGTCTGGTTTTCATACACAAAATATACCATATATGATGTCAACTTGCAAGAGTCTCTTTATATCTCATTAAGGCTATTTGAATTTCTTTAGGTGGAGTTTTTTGCTTTTTCTTGATAAATCCATGAAGAACCAGAATGTTATCTCTTTCAACAGTTACATATAATATCCGGATATTATCCTGACCCAAAATTCTTATTTCCCAAAGTGGAGTGCCTGACAATTTTTTGGTGTGAGGTAATATAGACAGTAAGCCATATTCAGCAAGCGTTAGAAATATACGGAAAATTTTCGCTTTCTGTTTTTTAGAAAGTGACTCAATAAAATCCTTTACAGGATTTTCTCCTTTGGGTGTAGTGTAATAGATTACTTTCCCTTTGCTCATTTATTAAATTGTAGTTTGATTATTTACATAATTACAATAGGAATTTTGCAAAAGAGGATTTTGAGAAGTTGAAGAAGATTGTTAAATCAATATAAATGGGTTATTGACAATTATTTTTGGTTGGGAGTATAATCTCCACATGGGAAGAGGAGAAAGATCACCGGAAGTAAGAGGGAACAGGGATCGACAGCAAGGCCGGGAGGCTGGAAAAGACGTCGTAACCCAAAACCCAATGGAAGCTTTTCTTGCGGGACATGGTCATGGTACACCACGGTTCAAAGCAGCAGCAGATATGGTTGCGTTGAGAGTTGCACAAACATCAAGGCCTGAAAGAGGCAGAATTTCATCGGAAACAGTTACAAAAAAACTAATAAGAGTCGGAGTAATTGAGGGGAGAATTGAGGGGCGAAAGTCCGAGAAAGATGGATTAGACTACGAAGAAGCAATTGAGGAATTCAAAACTGAAGTCGAAGAAATATACAGAGAAGAAGAGAGAGAGGGATTGAGCAGTGTAGATTTAATGCTTGGGTTAGCACCAAGAGTTGCTACACGAATGAAAGAAGATTGGGACACTGCAACAGCAATTAAGAAACCTGATGCAAGAACTGTATCTGAAGAAAGTAATAGGCAGCTAGAAGTAGATGGCGACATTTATCTTTAGGAGATGGTCCGAATACGGTACGCGATAGAAATAGTAAATTACCCCATTAAAAATATTCTTCTGGGTTGACAGATTCTCAAAATCCACTATAATGGGTAGACAGTATGTGAAGACATTGCCGTATGTATTGGACTAGATCCCGCACATGGCGGGATTTTTTTGTCTTTATACGCTGAAATTTGCACATTGACATTTAAGTATCCCGCTGATAGTGCCGATGATAGTTTTCATACGGCATCCCGCATGGCAACGTCCATCGGGATTTTCAGACGGGATCCCGAATGGAAAATACCATCGGGACACTTTAAAAACCCCCACTTAATCTATGGGGGAGTCTGAGCCCTGTTTTGTAAGGGATAGGTGCTCGGAAATCAAGATGTGGTAGGAATTTTTATCAGGTTTTTTCCTCCCCCGATGTAAATTGGGGAAAAAGAATAACCTGACACAGGATTTAACGATAATTGGTTTTTTTGTCCTCCTTCACCCTTTCGGGTTTCGGCGGGACTGCAAAAAATCAACTTCGTTGATTTTTTTTGAGAGTTTGATCCTGGCTCAGGATGAACGCTGGCGGCGTGCCTTAGGCATGCAAGTCGAACGGGATCAGCAATGATCCAGTGGCAGACGGGTGAGTAACGCGTAGGAATCTACTCCTAGGAAGAGCATAGCCCTCCGAAAGGAGGGGTAATTCTCTATATCTCGCAAGAGGAAAGGACTTAACGGTCCGCCAAGGAAGGAGCCTGCGTCCTATCAGCTAGTTGGTTGGGTAATGGCCGACCAAGGCGATGACGGGTAGCTGGACTGAGAGGTCGAACAGCCACAACTGCACTTAGACACGGGCAGTACACCTACGGGTGGCAGCAACCAGGAATATTGCGCAATGGACGAAAGTCTGACGCAGCGACGCCGCGTGGAGGATGAAGGCCTTAGGGTTGTAAACTCCTTTTGCTAAGCCGTTCACAGCTTAGAGAATAAGCCCCTACTAACTACGTGCCAGAAGTCTCGGTAATACGTAGGGGGCAAGCGTTATCCGGATTTATTGGGCGTAAAGTGTGCGTAGGCTTTCCATAAAGTCTCAGCTTAAATACCAGGGCTTACCCCTGGAGCTGGTTGGGATACTCATGGAATAGAGGATTGGTCGGGATGCTGGAACAGTTAATGTAGCAGTGAAATGCGTTGATATTAACTGGAACACCAAGGGCGAAGGCAAGCATCTGAACTCTTCCTGACGCTGAGGCACGAAAGCTGGGGTAGCGAAACAGATTAGATACCTGTGTAGTCCCAGCCGTAAACGATGTCCGCTAACTATTAGTACTTTGTACTAGTGGTTTTAGCTAACGCGTTAAGCGGACCGCCTGGGGAGTACGGCCGCAAGGCTAAAACTCAAAGGAATTGACGGGGACCCGCACAACTGGTGGAGCGTGTGGTTTAATTTGAGACAAAGCAAAAAACCTTACCAGGGCT
>DATLNW010000054.1:0-2808 GCA_035536575.1 Lysobacterales bacterium | reverse complement strand
CCTTGAGTATCTGCAATCAAAATCACCGAAAGTCCGGCGTGTTCTTCTTCTCTTTTGTATTCTACAACTTTTGAAAGAGGCTTTTGAGCTTCAGCCTGAGTAGACGGAGTAGTTATCTCAGATTCATGAGTAACAATGCTTCCAACCTGTGGCACTTTTTCAAATCCAAATAGTTCGACTGCGTCTCCAATTGTCGCTGTAGTGAGATTGTTACCTTTTTCATCAAGCAGCATTCTTATTTTAAACACCTGATCATCTATTTTTACTGTATCGCGTGGAGTGAGTTGCCCGTTTTTCACGACAACTGTTGCTTTGGAGCCTGCACGGGGATCCAATTTGGCCTCAATAACTATTGCCTGGAGTGGTCCTGCGCTTGATACGTCTTTTGCGTATTCAGGCGCTTTGTGCATATCAAACATCAATAAAATCAGGTCCAGTAACTCTTTGATGTTACTTCCTGTCTTGGCAGATACTTCCATAACAGGAATATCTCCCCCATATCCCTCAACTGCTATTCCCTCTTTCCCCAGATCCTTTTTGCTTTTGTCAGGAAAAGTATCGGGAAGATCAGCTTTGGTCAGAACAACTATGAAGGGCGTTTTGGATTCTTGAAGAATTTTGATACTTTCTTTTGTCTGTGGCTTCACGCTATCAGCGAGCGAGATTATGAGTAAACCAATATCTGCAGCTTGAGCCCCACGTCCACGCATCTTGGTAAAAGCTTCATGGCCGGGAGTGTCGATAAATGTAATTTTTCGCTTTTGCCCCTCATGTACTATCTCAACTGAGGATGCGCCTATTTTCTGGGTAATTCCGCCTTTTTCAGCATCAGCAACAGAGGTCTTGCGGATTGCATCAAGAAGAGTTGTCTTGCCATGATCAACATGCCCAAGAACCGCTACAACTGGCGGGAAGTGGTGTGCATTTGAATTTGTCTTTGTTGATAAGTCTTTACTAGCCATATAATTTTTAAATCCGAAGCACGAAATCCGAAATCCGAAATAATACAAAAACTCAAATGTTCAAATCTTGTTTTTTTCATTTGGATTTTGGTAATTCGAATTTGTTTCGAGTTTCTATATTCGAATTTCGAGTTTTGTTTCTCATTCTGCTTTTTCTTCTATTTTTTTTTCGGTCCCAGAATCAACAGGCTCAACCTTCATTTCTTCAATAGGAGCCGGCTCAACTGCTGGATTTTCAGAAGCTTTTTCTTCAATCACTTCTTCGTCTGTCTTAGTTTCTGCTTCTTTTTTAGGTTTTTTTACTTTTTCCAAACTTTCATCGGCCGATACTTTTTTGACCTTTGTCTCATCTGCCGCAGCCGCGTCTGACGCGGGCTCTTCTGAAACCTCCCCAGTACCTTCAATCTCTATTCTATAACCGGTTAATTTATGAGCAAGACGGACATTTTGGCCTTCTTTTCCGATTGCCAGAGAAAGTTCCTCAGTCGGAACAAAAACACGCGCAGTCTTCTCCTCTTCATTGATCTCAACCCTTACGTTTTTCGCAGGAGACAAAGCTTGCGCGATATATGTTTTGGTGTCCTCAGCCCACTGGATAATATCAACCTTTTCAAGCCCACCAAGTTCCTGAATTATCGATTGTACACGTACTCCTTTTTGGCCAACGCATGAGCCTACAGGATCAATTCCAGACTGAGTGGAAAAAACAGCAACTTTTGATCTATTCCCGGGTTCTCTGACTACTGCTTTTATCTCAACACTTCCCTGTGCGATTTCAGGAACTTCACGCTTAAAAAGTCCCTCAACAAGCCCATTTGCAGCTCGCGAGACTACAATCTCGTCCCCCTTCATCCCTTCGCGTATTTCTGAAAGGTAAAATCCGAGACGCTGATTGAGGTGGTATTTTTCATTTTGAACTTGCTCTGAAGGAGGCATAATAGCCTCTGTTTTACCGATATCAACGATGATATTTGCGCCTGCAAATCTTAATATCATTCCGTTAATTACCGTGCCTATTTTTACTTTGTAGTCAGTAAAAATTGCTTCTTTTTCTTTCTCGCGAATTTTCTGGAGGATCACTTGCTTTGCTGTTTGTGCTGCGATCCTGCCAAATCCGGGGGGAGTTACGTCTTTATCGTTATGAAAAATCTTTGCTTCTCCTGTGTTGGCATTTAGCTCTGCTCTAAATTCCTCAACCTCAACTCCTGCGTGATCCTTGCGGTAGGCAGCGAGGATTGCATTCTTGACTGTGTCCAATACAACGTCAACATCTACCCCTCTTTCCGAAGCTACTTGATTAAGTGCAAGTGAAAATTCTGATCTCTGTATTGCCGGCATATTTGAAATGCGAATTTCTACAAATTAAGGCTAATATATTCGAATCAATTTGCATGTAAAATAAATATCTCCTTAATATTCGTATTAATTCGTAGTTGAAGTATAGCAAATTAAGCCTCCACAAACAACCTTGACTTTTGGTTTGGGAAATATATAATATGAAGCACTATGTCAGTATTGGAAAGACATTCTGTGTTTGAAAGAAAGACCGTAACTGCAATGCTTGATGGCGAAATGCCTAACACTTTAAGATTTGCAAGATTAAGGATAGAAAGCGATGATCTACTTACGCATGCGAAAGATCATATAGTTTTTTCAGCAAGCTTAGAAAATGACAGTTCTTTAAGAGAAGCTGGAGAGCTCACTGTGCATCCAGGTCAGACTCACTACTATCTAGATGCGGGAATTGTCACGGCATCCCCGGATTCCGGTGTTGTATTTAGCGGAAACCCCAGTGAGTTCCTAGATGTGCCTGTTAGAAGAACTTTACTTTGTGCGCCTGGAGAAA
>DATLNW010000053.1:0-5340 GCA_035536575.1 Lysobacterales bacterium | reverse complement strand
TTTAATATTTGTATTAATTAGCATATATTCTATTCGCATAAATTTGTAACTGCCGGGAACAAAAAAACCCGCCTTAAGCGGGTTGGTTTAGAATTTTTTTATTTCTTGAGCATTCTAAATTATTTATAAAATATTTTTTTTGTTGTGTCAAGCGGAATGATTGACTTTCCATAATCAATTATAGCATACTTTGTCAAAAAATCCACTAATCAACGCGATGTGTTAAAATCAAAGCTATGGATTCCATTAAAGAGCGAGTTGAGAAATTAGTTGAAAAAGTAGATGTTGAGAGTAAGCGAAAGATTATACGAGATCTTGAGGTGCAAAGCTTGAAATCTGATTTCTGGCAGGACTCTCAAAAAGCAGCAGGTGTGATGAAAGAGCTTTCAGATCAACAGAGAAAACTTGAGGAGATTGAGCTTTTGCAGATAATGGTTAGTGAGAACGAGGTCGAGGAAGCGGAAGAGCTTCTTAAAAAGTTGGAAGTTTTGCTTTATTTTGGAGGCGTGAATGACCGGGCAAATGCGATTATGGGAATTCACTCAGGACAAGGGGGAGTTGAGGCAATGGATTGGGCAGAAATGCTTTTCAGAATGTACACAAGATTTTTTGAGAAGAAGGGTTGGAAATACGAAATTTTGGATCAGACGCCTGGTGAGGAAGCGGGATTAAAAAGTGTGACTATTTCGGTGAGCGGAAAGTATGCATTTGGATTTTTAAAACACGAGGGAGGAGCGCACAGATTGGTACGCCAGTCGCCTTTTAATGCGGACAAACTCCGCCAAACCTCCTTTGCCCTGGTTGAGGTTTTGCCCGAAGTTGCAAAAGAAGTATTGGATTTGAAAGACGATGATATAGAATTTGAAGCATTTAGATCAGGTGGACATGGGGGGCAAAATGTAAATAAAGTATCAACAGCAGTTCGGATTAAGCACAAACCCAGTGGAATTGCAGTTACAGCATCTGTTGAAAGATCACAAATTCAAAATCGGGAATTTGCCATGAAGCTTCTGCGTGCCAAATTATGGGCTATTCAGGATGAGGAGAGAAAGAAAAAAGAAGCTGAGCTGAAAGGTGGATACAAGACACCCGGCTGGGGGAATCAGATCCGCTCCTACGTATTGCATCCTTACAAAATGGTCAAGGATTTACGGACCGGAGTGGAGACTGGAAATACAGATGCGGTTCTCGATGGAGAGCTAGATATGTTTATCGAGGAAGAAATCCGCACGCTATAACTTCTCTAAATCTTTTCTAAAATAATATCCGCTATTTTTATATCCCAGTCCCTCATAGAATTTATGTGCTGTTTTCTTATCATAACGAGACTCTATATAAATACTTATGCATTTTAATTCTTTAGATTTTGTTTCCAGTAACTCTATGAACACTTTTCCAATTCCTTGTTTTCGATATTCTTCATGAACAAATAATTCATCAAGCTGAGCGATAGGTCCCGGATATCTTACGACGTGTTTTACTGAAAATGTAGCAAATCCGATTAATTTATTTTTTTCTTCTGCAACGTAAATAAAGCAACTTGGATCTTTTAAGATTTTTTCAAATGAATCGCCTTTTTTTTTGAAAACCTATCTTCCTCAACAAAAATGTTATAAAGATTCATTAACTCTTCATAGTCGGATAGTTTTGCCAGTCTTATTTTCATAATATAATTATATGGAAATTAATGGTATGAATCCATATTGGAGTTTGGTTCTACCGTATCTATGTTAATCTGAGTTTTTTTGGCTGATTTTATAAATCCGTTAAGTATTATAGAAGTCAGCCTCTCTGATTGCACTCTTGGGTCTTGCTGAATTCTTGATAATTCCTGCTTTCCCTGTTCAAGACTAGCAGCAGTCCATTGTGCTACCAATGTGTTATTTATAACGTCCTCATACTTATTTTGCGGAGTAAGGCCGGCCTGTTCCTGTATTTCGCGGGGTATATTAATTATTCCTCTTTCCCAGTCGTCTTTAAAATCGCGAACCGAATAAATCCTGGCAAGTCCCGTTGAGAATTCAGGAATATCAGAGGATCTTAGTGATGACTCAGTTCCCACGAGAAGAATATTCAATCCAGGTCCAATTGCGTCTTCGTAGTATTTTTCAAGCTCTTTTTCACTTAGAGATCTACGAATCTTAGATCTACGGTGATCAAAAAGTATTCCATCGATTCCATCTAAAAAATCCTGCCTGGGGTTATCTGTTGATTTTTTTACTCTGTCCAAAATCTCCAGACTACGTTTGGCAAGTGCAGAAACCCTGATGTCTTTTCTGAAATCACCAGTCTCAACCTGTCTCCGTAGATCCAGAACATATGACTGGGGGTCGCCTGAGATAGGGCGATCACCATCTACCGCATCATCAATGTGTCGGAGAAAAAGATAGCCAGAGCGTGCAGCCCGACCCATCTCTCGTCCCTGAGTTGATAAAGCATAGAGACCAGCCGCTAGTTTCCAATTTTTTCCTGGATTACCTCGCACAAATTTATATGTCTCGCTTAGTTCTACGCGTCCTGCTCTGCCTGCTTCAATTCTCATAAAAATTATTAGTTAGTTCCCCCTCCTCTTTTCCATTTAACAGCTGTTAGCAATTTGCCGTACATATCTTTTTCAATTGGCCAGATAACTGAGTGAAGTTCCTCTTTGGTTGGTACATGGTTTTGAAACTTTACAAATGGCAGATCTGTAAGAACTGCCAGAGGAGATTGTTCTCTAATTTCCCCCATCACGAGTGCTGCGCTTGCCGCGAGTGCCTCTATCACATTTACGTTGGTAAATTTAATAACGCGCCCGAAAAGATCCTTATTGCCGCTTTCTTCATTGAAAGGTTTGAAGCCGCACCATGTCATAGCAAACCCAATAACGCCGGTTCTTGCTGGTGTTACGCGGCTGTCTGTGATAATTACACCTAAGTTTTTGACCTTATGTTTCTTTCGTAAATACTCCCAAATTTTGTTCGTAATTTCTTGAAGATTTTTAGGCCAGAGGATGAAATTACCATCCGCATTCGATTCATCTATACCTGCGGTGAAAACAATATGGCCATTTTTGCGTGTGAGGAAAATCTTTCCATAAGGTGTGGGGACATCGCTTTCAATGTAATAGTCAGACTCTTTTTTAATCAACTCGTCTTTGTTGACACTACCATCGTTTTTTACAACATCACCTCGAGAAATACTAATGATTTTTGACGTAACTGCAACTACTGAATTTTCAGAAAGTGCGGGGAGATATTTATCAAGAATCTTAAAAAGATCATCCCCAACTTTTATTTTGTGGGTTTTGTAGGATTTGACTGTCATAAGTAGTGTGATTATATTATAAACTCAGCTTAAAACCAATTAATTAAGATTTCTAGAGGTTTTATGTGTATAATATATTAACTTATTATACACACGAATTTATTCTGAAAGAGTAATTAAAAATTTCTTAAAATCTGCTAACTGATTTCGCGCGCCCAATTTATTTAGTGTAATTTTGAATCCTTTCCCACGCGCCTCGTAGAAATACCTAGTCTTTGAGACCGTGATACGTGTCAAGTGAAGGATTTTGGATATTTCCGAATCAGAAAATTTTTCCTCAAGTAAAACAATGGTTGCGAGTCTTTTAGCAAGCATGATTTTTTCTGTTTCAGTCAAAAGTGTATTTAAAAAACCATTCATATCAGCAGCCTCTCTTATATTGATAAATGCAGAATTGAGGTGCTCTAATAATTTATCTTCAGCTGCTTTTGAATGTTTGTATCTGGAAACATGCGGCATATTTAATATTATTTCTTTATGTATAATATACTAACTTATTATACACATTGCAATCAGTTGTGTTCAATTAGTCTACTATGGAGTAGTAATATACTGAAGTACAATTGAATGTGTGGCTATTTAGTATCCTTTTTCAGCCATTTAACGCCGAGGTAGACCAGTGGGGTTTCGATTACAGACATAAAGCACTTCAGAAGCCAGTATGGGATAATAATTCCTAGTAGAAATGGAAGATTGTCTGCAAATGATTGATTGAGAGCATAAAAAGCAAGTGTTATAAAAATAGTTGTATCCAGAAATTGGGAAAAAATATTTGATACATTAACTCTAAGCCATAGCTTTTTCTTTCCCAGCCTTTCTTTTATTTTGGAGAAAATATAAATATCCATAAACTCTGCGACAGTAAAAGCAGTAAGGGATGCAAAAGCAAAACGCGCAGTTAATCCAAATATTGTGTCATATGCATTTTCCTTGGCTTGAAATCTCATTGATGGTGGAAGGCTTGTAGCAAGAACTACAAATAAGAATATTAATGCGACCATGAGTAGGCCTGAACGCACAACGCTTCTCGCTCTTTCCTTGCCATATACCTCGCTAATGATGTCGTTGATTGAGAAAATAATAGGAAGGGTAAATATAGCAACGCTTGCATTGAGTGGAAATGAACCGATATTAAAAAGGTGGAAAACTTTTCCGCCCATGAGCTCTGCAACGCATATGCAGAAAATGTAAAGGGAGATAAGGAAATCTAATTTTTGTATTTTGAACATGTTTTGAGCGGGCAATTAGGGAATTATAGCAAAACCAGTTAAAAAAATGAATAGTTTATATTTAAGTGGAGCTAACAGCTTTATCTTTAGCTAAAAATTTCTCTATCTCGATAATTATGTTTTTTGGATTCATTTGTGCTTTTATAAAATAACCGTCAGCACCAATCCTAAAGGCTTCTTCTATTACACTTTCCTGGCCCAGATTTGTTATAAGAAAAATAGGTGTATTTTCTGTTGGAGCTCCAGGCATACGCATCATGCTTAATACATTTATGCCATTTACTTTTGGAAGCATTATGTCAAGCAGTATAGCATCATAGGTGTCAGATTTGGCTTTTTCCAGTGCTTCCTCGCCGTCCTTGGCCAGCTCTAATGCATAACCAGCTTGAGTAAAAACCCTAATGTAGATTTCCTGTATAAAAAGGTCATCTTCTACAAAGAGAATCTTTTTCATAGTTATATGATATCCTAAAGCTATATGTGATTGTCAAGTGTCTAATTGCTTTGATTGAACTCGTTTTGTGTTAATAATAAAACCTTTATTGCTGGATTCAGCCGCTTCACTGACCTGAGAGTATTTTTTGATATCTGATTCACTCGCTATCGGTAAGCTAAAAGTTATAGTAGTTCCTTTTCCTAGCTCGCTTTCCACTGAAATATCACCTTTATGCAAGTTGATAATTTCCTTTGTGATGTAGAGCCCCAGCCCTGTTCCCTTTGATCCTTGTTCTAGCCTTCCTGATACTCTAAAAAATTTTGTAAATAATTTTGGCAGTGCTTCTTTTGGGACTCCTTCACCGGTATC
>DATLNW010000052.1:0-8743 GCA_035536575.1 Lysobacterales bacterium | reverse complement strand
TTCGATACACATGGCCTCTGCATCCCTGAATCGTAAGCCTGTTTCTGCTTTAACCCTATGGACCATATTTTTGTATTCTCTAAAGTCCGCGCGTGAAATCCCTTTTAAGAATCTTCTCTTATGTACATCAATTTTAGTTTTTCCAGGCTCAGTTCTTTCTGTTTCATCCTCAAATTGCTCGCTAGGCAATTTTTCCTCCTCATCATTATAAGTAACGATATGTATCTGATTATTACTTGAAATAATCTCGTATTGATCAAATTCCAATTGAATATCAGGCGTTGGGTATTCTTTTCCCTGAATATTTTTTTGCCCTTTTGTTTTTTTCAGACCTGTGCTTATCCACTTCCCATCCTCTCCTGCGAATTCTAACAGATCTATATCAAGATTTTCAACATCAACCTCTTTTTCTTTCTTGGCAACAATGCACCATCCCAAGCGCTTGGTTAATTTAAATTTGCTTCTTCCATAAGATCTACCGCTTAGATCTTCATCAACTTTAAATCCAAAATGTTCCTCAAGGGCGTTGGTCAATGTATCAAATCTGCTTTCGTCAAGAGAGCTTTCCGGTAATGTTAAAATAAAATGTCCACCAGGCTTAAGTACTCTATGAATTTGGGACAATATCTTTACTCGCTCCGAGCTTTGAATTCTTCCGTTTTTCGGTGCAAGGCTTGACCAATTAAGCGTGAACGCGGAATCGACAACGTCATAACTATCCGATGGAAAATCATCCTCGCTTAAGCTTGAGGCCTTAGCATCAATTTTCCGACCTCCGTATTGCTTGGCCTTTTCCCAGCCAGCTTCCATCATCTGCGGATTTAAGTCAACATTGTCTATTCCTTTTTTCAACTTTCTTTGTAAAAGCAGGGTACCGGCCCCAAGACTTAAGATATTACTTTTTGAGTCAACAAGATTTTTAATTAAGTATGCGACCAATTCCGCATTGTAACCGCTGATATGGTATTCATCCCGTCCCTCATCAAAAAATTTCTCAGCAATCAACTGTTCATGTGTGATCTCCCCTTTTGTAGCACTCTTCTCCTTAAGAAATTTAGATGTGAGTTCTTCACCTGCTCCTCTTACAAAGCTTAACGCGTTTCTCATAAAACCCGCTTCAGCAGACTGGAGGGACATCTTACCTCCTATTCGTTTTGAGTCAAAAAATGCCTGCTCACTCGGCGTAAGTACAATGCCGGATAAAGCCATTCTGGATAACAAATAGGTAAAAAGTACAGCTTCTCCTTTTCCGTGATCTATTAAATCCCGTCCTTCAAGGATTTTTACGTCAACCGGTATAAGTTGACCCTGGCGTTGTGATCTTCCTCCCATTTGTTTCAACTGTTCATAATTCCATGGGGGAGCCAGAAAGATTTTTCTTATCCCATCTATCTTTCTCCCCCTCGCATCATCAACAACATTGAGTGTGTAATCACGGCTTTTATAGGCAGCTTCAAGAGTAACAATGAGAATCGCTGCATTTGGGTCATTCACCCAGCGGGAAATAACTTTGTCTCTTTTTTTTCCAACTGACACACTTCCATCAACAAGTAGTACGTCCTGATTGTCGGTCCATTCCTGCACAAGAGTGGCCAATATCGTGTCGTTAATAGTATCCAATTCATACGGTTCATAAAGATCACTTTTATCACCATTCTCTCTCTTAAATTTCCGTTGCAAAACATCACCTGTTCTTCCTTGTTTTCTGGCAGGTGAGACTATAAAAACTTTCTGACGACTCAACGTTCCATCAGGTCCTGTTTTCCACTTCAGTGAGTCCTGGACCAGTTTTTTGAGGACATCATATTTTGAGGAGATACTTCGGTCCTTCCAGAATTTTCTTAAATCAATCAGATCAGGTTCATTGCTACCTCTTGTACATGCTTCAACAAGAGTATCAATTCCATTCTCCAGGGAATCACTTAAGAAGCAACCCAAGACCATATTTCCCATCCCGAGCTCCACAAGTCGGTCTACATTTAGATGGTCACTGTCTTTTACTGGCGTGTCGATACTTTTTCTTTTTTTCCATTCTCTGACAACAGAACTAAGTCTGTCCATGACCTGGTCCACATCGAATGAGGGGGTATTTCCGTTTGCAAGAGCCCGGACCTCAGCCTTTATGAGTAGGGGATTAAGCAAGCAGTCCTCCAAAATCCTCATTTTACTTAATTGATCTATTGGGAGTTCATTTGCGATGTATGTATATAGGAATTCCTCAAATGGGGAGACATCAAAAATGACATTTTCATACGTAAAATTTTGAACAGATGACGCTTGTTCCCAGCGAAACATCCGCTTTTCCCCGATAAGTGTAAAGTAAACCAAATCCGGTCTGTTTAGATGGGAATCGCTAAACGTTTTTTTTGAAGGAGTGGATTCTCCATGGCTTGTGACATACTTATCTGGATATAGAAGTCCCATTGTAACGTTCATGTCAGATAATTTGCTTCTAATGGGCATTGCGGATAATCCGACAACAGGAGCAATTTCTGAAGGTTTTCCCGTTTTTAATGCAAAGTTTTGACGGATATTGTCAATTAGGTGTTCTGTTGTCCGGGTTGATATAGCTGATTTTTTATTTAAATCAGTTATCTCATCAATAATCGCTCCATCTATTTTAGTTTCATCTATGAGCTGGTCAAGCTTTGCAGCAATCTGAGGATTATGCTCAGCAAGACCGAGCAATTCATGACTGACTACAATATATTTTTTACCCGATTTTTTTGCAGCTTCTATATCGTCAGTTTTTTCGATTGTAAATATATTTCCGGTTTCTCTAAAAAGCTTTTTCTCTTCAATTTCCCAGGTGGCGCGTCCGCCGGCCGGAGCGATCACAAGGACTCGTGTTGCATCGCTATTTTCTATCGCCAGATAAGCTGTTGCTGTTTTTCCAAGACCGGTCTCAGCTGCAAGTAAGCGGGTATCATGCTTAATAAAATCGTGAACAAAAGTTCGCTGTTCAAATGAGGGGAAAGGCCGTTCCTGACCCTTTACCGTAATGGTATCGTTGAATTTTTTTCCCAACGGAAGAGTTGCAATTTCGTAAAATCTATCTGTAATGCTTTGCAAGAATTCTTTCTTTTGAGGATTGGATATGGATTCAGTAAGACTTTCTATCGCTGCAAGACCTTCATCAAGTCCTGTATCAGTAACACTTCTCATCAAGCGTTCTTCGATATAATGCTCGACAAGATTAAATTTAATACCGTCGGGATCTGAAAAAATTCTTTCCGGAATCCGGTCCATTATGTCAGATATGGTAAGATCTTTTTTGGATGTTTTTCCAGACAGTACCCCAAGATACTCGCGGAGAATTCCACGCGTAGTCCATGCTCTGTATTCTTCAAGTTTTTTGGCGTCGGTTATATCAGAAAACAGATCAACAGTCATCAACTGTCCCACAACTTCAATCGGCCATCCCTCATTAATAAAGTCCTGAAGATTTTCGCGTCTTTGAAGTTCTTCTTTAATTATTCGCTCTGACGATTCTTGTCCGATCGATGATGGAGCAAGATGTCCTTTCTGCACAAGAAGGAAGCTAAGGCGTTCTCGTAAAGGCTCTACGACATCTTGATACTCACGGGGAATATGAAGATGAGGTGGTGTGAAATTATTTAAAAGAGAAATAGGATTTTCGAATTTACCGCCTGTGACAAGATCGCGCGCTAAGCGATATTTAACAATAATATCGTTTAAAGAATAATAATGCTTGTCAAACTCGCCACGCTGGGTTTGATCCATCATAAGAATCCGATCAATTTTGCCGGGCCCAAAAGGTGGGTAGTCATAGATTCCACCTGCGCCCTGTCCATCTACTTGTTGTTTTATAGTTTGTTCAGTCATAGCTTAAAAGTGTTTTATTATACCTTAATCATCCTATAGTTTCAAGATTGTCTAATTTTTGCTTTTTGTCCTCTTTTTTCAGTTTCTGCTTCCGAAATGTTTCTTATTTGTTCAATAACCCGTGGTGAATAATAGATTGTTACTCCTGTTCTTCCTGCACACTCGGCGAATAAAGGGTCTTGTTGATCCTCGGAAATGCCTTTGGCTCTCAGTTCTTCTTTTATTTGGTGGATTGCTTTCGGTATCTGTTTTTTTACCCACCCATAAGATTTATTTACTTCCCGCGCAATTCCAGTTTTCTCCGTACCGATTGCCATCCAGCCTTCAGTAACAGTTTGAACCTGATCCGCTAATTCCTTCAAACTCTGTATAAGAGCAGGGGAGTAATAGGTAAATTTTTTTCCGGATTTAACAGTTTGTGTTATCGTGAGTGGTTCCTGATATTCAATAGGAATGCCATCCCTTGCTTTATCTTTAATCATTTTTCTCATAGCTCCGGGTATGTTTTTTTTAATCCATCTGGGAGACTTTTGTATCTCGTGGGATATTCCGGAGCTATTAATTGTTCCAATACTCATCCAGCCTTCCGGAATTTTATTTTCTTGTGATTCAGCTCCCAGATCTTCACCAAGCAGGTCTTGGAAATAAACCCTCGCTTGTTGAGAAGTTGGATGCCTTCTTCTTCGCTTATGATTCCCATTTTCAGAACCGATTTCTAGTGTAGGGATCGGATTGCTATGTTGGCGCTCTACCATGCCTGGAGTGTATCATAATGGACCTATAGTTTCAAGTATTAATGTTTGAATGACTTTGAGGTAATTGTTGCAGAATTTTGACTGTCAGAGGAAATTAGAATCAATGATATAATTACCTTGATGAATAGAGATTCGGAATTCATAAAGCTTGCTATTGAAAATTCAGGAAGGTCAATGGAAGAGGGGAATTTTCCGGCGGGTGGTGTAGTTGTCAAAAATGGTGAAATACTTTCCTCAGAAGTCAGCTCTCCATTTCCTAATTTATTTCATGCCGATTCAAAAGCGATATCAAAAGCCTTTGAAAAGGTTGGCCCGCTTACAGGCGCGACTTTATACGCCGGACTTGAGTCATGCCTTATGTGTACGGGTGCTGCCTATTGGGCTGGAATCCGAAGGATAGTCTATGCGATACCCAAATCTAAAGTCTCAGGAAATTATTATGAAACACCTGAAAATACACGAGATTTAATCACCACTTTTAATGAGAAAATAGAACTAATTCATCTTCCTGAATTTAAAGACGAGGCACTCGCAATTATCAGAAACTGGGAGCAAAAGTTTCTTAAAAAATAGACTCTTAGTTTACCAAAGTTTGATTCAATGATTCAGAAATGTAATTTGAAATAAAGGCATCCGTAACTATAAATAACAATAATTATATATGGATAAACGATAAGTCATGAGCAAAAAAGGAGGTGTTTATGAAAATTATTACGCGGAATAAAGACATTGCAGGTGTTTTCGGCGTAA
This sequence comes from Lysobacterales bacterium, assembly GCA_035536575.1. Lineage (GTDB taxonomy): Bacteria > Patescibacteriota > Microgenomatia > Levybacterales > UBA12049 > DATLDE01. The sequence continues at coordinate 3,392 of DATLNW010000052.1, read as the reverse complement.
CAACCGGTATTTTACTGATTCCCTTGGTGGCTATGCAATTCACAACGAAGGCAGACTGGAATTTGTTTGATTTCCTGATAATGGGGATACTCATTTCAGGTACCGGGCTCCTAATTGTAATGACCGGAAGAAAGGTCAAGAACACGATACATAGAGCAGCCATAATACTGGCGCTTCTGGTAATGCTTATCCTTACCTGGGTACAGCTCGCTGTTGGAATCATCGATACCTGGCCCCTCGCCGGAAGTTAATAGATAGTGAGTTCCTTCGTATTCATTGCTCCTGATGGTACATCTTTATCATACTTACTACCATGGGACATTAGAATCAATGATATAATTAAACCTAATAAATGGAATATATGAAATTATTACTATCATTTGTGTCTTTACTAATTTTTATCTTGCTTGTGGAGGTTTTACTTGCTTTTTTGAGTGAAAGAGAACCATTCAAAAATCCAGCGAGAGAATACGTATATATGGGCGAGAAGGCTAAGTTGCTTACGTATTTAATAATGGGAGATAGTACTACTGCCGGTCAGGGAGGTAATTATAAAAATGGCATTGCCTATTCTACTGCAAGATATCTGGCAAATGATTACCAGGTGAAGATGTTTAACACGTCAATTTCCGGTGCAACTGCCGGGGATGTCATATCAGATCAACTACAAGCCGGAATAAAGATAAATCCGGATATTGTTTTATTATCTGTAGGTGCAAATGACATAACCGGTTTGACGAACCTTGATAATCTTGAAAAAAATCTATCAATAATCATAGAGAAGTTAATAAAAAATAATTGTGATGTCAAAATAGTTTTAACAGGTGCACCTGAGATGGGATCGGTAAGAAGATTTATGCAACCCTTGCGTTATATTGCAGGTGCGCAAACCAAACGGGTTAATGATGTATTTGAAGATACTGTAGCGAAATATGGACTCACATTTGCACCGATTGCCGTTGAAACCGGAGAACAATTCCGAAAAGATGCATCGCTTTTTGCAGAAGATAAATTCCATCCAAATGATAGAGGATATGCTATATGGATACCGGTAATAAATAAGTCTCTAGAGAAAGCACTCCATAAACAGCCTAGTCATTGCGACTGAAATATAACCTTAATGAAATATATACCATTACATCTTGTGTAAGCAGCTTGCAGACACAAAATCCTGGGTAGAAAGGGAGATACGCCTATTTTCTTACTCTTTTCTTTCTCAATAGGTGCTCCACATTTTAATAAATATGTAATATAATACCTTCAATGCTTAATTAGACTCCTCCAGAGTTTGCGCTTCGGAGGGTGAGAGGAGGTGATAGATTATGAATTTTTTAGTTTGGATAGTATTTGGAGCACTTGCAGGATGGATCGCATCCATGATTATGGGTACTGATGCCAGGCAAGGAGCTTTGGGAAATATTGTTGTAGGTATAATTGGTGCCTTTCTGGGTGGATTTATCATGAATGCCTTTGGTCAACCGGGGGTATCAGGATTCAATCTCTACAGTAGTCTAGTCGCTATATTGGGAGCAGTAGTTCTTCTGTGGTTATACAAAATGGTCACCGGAAGAAAAGTTTAGCATTATTTCATTAAACCTGACAGACCGGATCGTAAAATCCGGTCTGTTCTTTTTGAACTAGTCACTAACTAATAAACTTCCAAATGTTTTTATCACTAAGCCTAACCATATAGTACTCAAAAAAACACAGGGATGTTCCTATTTAAAGAAACTATCCCCGCGTGTATATTTTCACCAAATGTTACTTTGGTTGTACATTTACAGTATTAGGAAGATTTACCTGTGTACCAGCATTTCCTGATAGAGCTGGAAGACCGTACGCTATAACAAGTACAGCGACTACGACCAATAAAATAACACCGAGTAAAAATCCCATACCATGACTAGATGATTCTGTTTGTGGATTATTAACAACTGTTGCCATATGTATCACCTCCTTTCAAATTCACTAAAATATATACGCGATGTAAATAATAACTACTTCAATCAACACAAATAGTGTCAATGCGATAGTCACGCCAATTAATTTTTTGAAATATAAGGACATATAATTAATGAATTGGAGTATATTATAAGATTATATATTTGTCAATGCATAAACTGCATGCATTTCAAATAAGCTTCAAATAATGTATATAAGAGAAACATCAAATTAGCTATAGGTTGAAAATGTCGCAAATGATTCAGAATTGCCTGCATGTGCAGGTTCTCGCCCTGAGGAACATACTGACGAACGGGGAACCAGCTTCTGGGCTCATTACAGCAATGGAAAAGCATATTACAGCCCGAAACTAATTATTCCACATCTCTCACTACCATAAGGAATTAGAATCGTTAGATAATCAATACAAGTTAAATTAACGGTGTGGTAGAATTGTATAAATGAGGAAAAAAGGCTTAATCTTATTCTTGAAAGTTGTTATTTTACTTATCGCGACCTTAGCACTTATATGGCTGATTTGGTTTCCTCAACTTGAAGGAAGAGCTGCTAACTTAGATCTAATCAGTATTTATACAGATCCCTTTATTATATATTGTTATATAGCTTCAGTCCCATTTTTTATTGGGTTATATCAGGCATTTAAATTATTAAATTATATTGACAGGAACAAAGCTTTTTCCCAAAGTGCTGTTAATACACTCAAAAATATAAAATTTTCCGCCCTTTGTCTAATCGGTTTTATTACACTCGCAGTGTTTTACATCCGTTTCGCGGCTCACGGTGATGATCCGGCGGGTCCGACGGCGCTTGGAATTTTTGCATCTTTCACAGCCGCGGTTATTGCAACCGCCGCTTCTGTTTTTCAAAAACTTCTACAAGAAGGAAAATTTAAGAAATTATAAACTAGCATAATAAGTCCCAACTTCGTATAGTAGCGCCAGGAAAGCCCAAGGAATTAGAACCAAAATAGCCCTCGATCTTAATTCTTTTTCATCCCAAGACTTGCTAATAATAGGTACAACATTATCAACATATTCCTTACTCTCTTTATCTAATTTTTCACCTGTTGAGGATAAATTTAAGAAATAGATCATGATAGCTACAACTGTGATTAACAGAGGACCTATTACAAATAGTACTTTTTTTAGATTTTTCTTAAAAGTCATAATAGTTTGTGCTTATAGAGGCAAGTAAATTAAATAGTTGAGCGTTACTTGATGCTAAGATACGCCAATAATAAACTAATATATTATTTCAATAGCATAAAGATGCCAATGATTATAAAAAAAATGCCCAATATCAAAAATCCACGTTTATTTCCTCTTCTAACCCGCTCATCATAAACGATATTCATTACTTTTTCTCTAAATCTTGTTGAATATTCACCCATCCAATTATGAAATATTAACATAACAGATCCAATTAAAATA
>DATLNW010000051.1:0-7708 GCA_035536575.1 Lysobacterales bacterium | reverse complement strand
TCTTTGGAGGAAAGTGGGGATTGTTTGAGGAACGGGAGTGGGTTTTTCAGTAGGACTGGGTTTTTCATAATAGCTTGAGTTGGTAACTACTGAGGATTTACGGAGGAGTAGAAAAACAGAATAGATGGAGAGAAGAATAATTGCAGTCATTAGTATGATTACAAAAATCAATGTTTTTCTACTTGATATTTTATTGTAACTTTCCTTTCCCATAAATAAAAACCTCATCCTGCCTATGGACTAGGACTAGGATTTGGATTAGGTGTTGGTTGGGGTCGCGCGCAGCTGACACAAAACTTATTTCCTGTAGCATCTATCATCACATCATGCTCCCGTTCCTCAACGTTTTCGGTTTTGCCGGCTGGTGCCTGCTCCCCGGTTGTCTTATCAACAAAGACTTTCTCTTTTCTAACAATTGGCGCGTTTTTGTTCTCAGTTCCCCTTATAAAGTATTCAAATCGACCTGAGCATATTTGTTGAGGGCTTCCTGTCGGCCCGGCACTAGTTGTGCAGGTATTTTTCCCATAAACATTTGGGGGTTTTTGTGGAATCTCAGGTTTTTTCCCCTCGAGCATACGGGTCATTAGAGTATTCCAGATAGGAGCAGCACCAGTCACACCTGAGACAATTCCTGACATTGGAGAGTTATCGTTATTTCCTACCCATGTGGCAACAAGAACAGAGGGGGTGTAGCCAATAGTCCAGTTATCACGGTAATCATTGGTGGTTCCTGTTTTGACTGAAACATGTTTATTGTCAATTCTAAGCTCAGAGTTGGCACCAAACGCAGGAGTCCTGGCATTGTTATCTGAAAGAATGTCTGAGATTATGAAAGTTACCTCAGATGGCATAATTTTTTTCCCGAAAATCGCGCTTTTTGGGGGTTTGTATTCTTCAATCACTTTTCCCTGTCTGTCGGTAACTTTAAGAATCGGATGTAAGTCCACGCGATATCCCTGATTTGCAAAAACTCCAAATGCAGTTGACATCTCAAGCATCGTAACTCCACCACCCCCAAGAGTAAGGGATAATCCATATCCTCTCTCATCATTAAGTTTTAAACCCATCTTCCGGGCCGTATCAAGCATGCTTTCAACTGTATTGAGTTTTAGCATCTGAACTGCCGGGATATTGAGGGATTGAGCAAGAGCTTGTCGCATAGTTACAATTCCATGGAACCTACCGTCATAGTTTCTTGGACAATATGGCTTTTGGGGAGGATTTGGAAAACACACAGCTGAATCAATAAAAGGCATTGCCGCAGAGTAGCCCTTCATAAGGCCAACTGCGTAGTTGATTGGTTTTATTGAAGATCCCGGTTGTCTATCAGCAATTGTTATATTTACATTTCCATCTTTCACTTCAAAATAATCTTTCCCCCCAACCATTGCAAGAATTTCACCGGTTCCGGGATTTGTGACAAGAGCGCCTCCATTGCCGACATTGTAACTTGTAAGTTGCGCAACTTCTGATGCGACGGTTGCCTGGGTGAAATTTTGAATATCCAAATCAAGACTGGTTACAACTTTAAGACCTCCCTGCTCAACAACTTGTTGTCCGTATTTTTTAACCAGTAAATCCTTGACATAAAAAACGAAGTGAGGAGCTTTTATCGGATTTGTAATTTTTTGAAATCTGAGAGTCTGGGCAAGCGCCTTATCGCGCTCGGTCTTGGTTATGTACTTCTGTTCATACATTTTGCGAAGAATTTCAACTTGCCGTTTTTTTCCACGTTCAGGATGGGATCCAAAAGGAGAAAGTGTGCTTGGTGCTTCAGGAAGTCCTGCCAGAAAAGCCTGTTCGGCCAGAGTTAAATCTCTGACTGATTTTCCGAAATATCCCTGGGATGCAGCTTCAACGCCGTAAGATGTCCCCCCGTAGGGAACTTGGTTCAGGTACATCTCAAGAATTTTATCTTTGTCATACAGTGCTTCTGTCGCAAATGCCAAAATAACCTCACGAATTTTTCTCTGAACAGTTTGCTCAGGTGACAAAAGACTATTTTTTACCAGTTGCTGGGTAAGCGTTGAGCCTCCTTGAATTTGCTTATGAAAGACAATTGAGTATGCAGCTCTTGCGATCCCTCTGAAATCAACCGCTCCGTGACGGTAAAAATCCTTATCTTCAATTGCAATTGTTGCCTGCTGAATATTTTTGGGAATTTTATTTAGGGGAATAAAGCTTTGATTGCGGTCTGAGTAAATAGTGTACAAATGCTTGTTATTCCTGTCGTAAATTTGTGTTGAGTAGGAACCTGTTGTTTTGGTCAAGCGGGAAGGGGATGGTAGATCACGCAGAAGAATAAGGTATAATATTCCGGAGACCAATAAAAAACAGAATAGAAAGCATAGGAAAATAAATAAGGTCCGTCGGGTTTTGGAGAATTTCTTTGCTTTTTTTACAATTTTATTGTATCGTTTTACATTCATGGAATTATATCTATTTTAGCATAGATAATAATGTTTTATAATATATAAATAGTGTTTAATTTTGCATCCACATTGTCCCAATTCTCCATGCCTCACATAGGAATTAACTTTCTTGATATTATCATAATTCTTGTTGTGCTGTTTTATGCACATGAAGGGTATACCTTGGGTTTTACTCTGGCATTTCTTGATCTAACAAGCTTTGTCTTATCCTTCGTGATAGCGCTTAAATTTTATGGTGTTGTTTCGTATTTTCTGCTGAATACCTTCTCCTTACCTTTGGGTGTTGCCAATGCTGCGGGCTTTTTCATAACAGCACTAGTTAGTGAGATAGTACTAAGCCTTCTTTTTAGAAAACTATTAAGTAGAATCCCTGCTATTCCACCAACGAACGCGATTTACAGATTTTTTAAAGGTATTGATCATTGGTTGGGACTTTTACCTGGCATTGTCTCGGCGTTTATAGTTTTGTCCTTTATTCTATCAGTTGTTGTTTCTCTGCCAAGCTCACCGCTTATCAAAAACTTGGTTACAGATTCAAAAATGAGCTCAAAGCTTATTGCAAATACATCTTTTTTTGAAAAAAGACTAAATGATATTTTTGGAGGGGCTTTATCCGAAACACTAAACTTCCTGACTGTTCAGCCACAAAGTAAAGAATCTGTGGTACTTAATTATAAAGTTGCAGATGGAAAAATTGACAGCAAGGCTGAGGGCGAAATGTTCCGTATGGTAAATACTGAAAGAGCAAGAGCAGGGGTTGCGCTTCTTGCTTTTGATAATAATTTGAGAGATGTTGCAAGGGCGCATTCTGATGATATGTTCAAGAGAGGTTATTTCTCACATTACACGCCTGATGGACTCTCGCCATTTGACCGTATGGAAAAGGCAGGCATTGAGTTTAGTTTTGCGGGTGAAAATCTGGCTCTTGCCCCCTCAACAGATCTTGCAATGCAGGGGCTCATGAATAGTCCGGGACACAGAAAAAATATTTTAAGTCCAAGTTTCAAAAAGGTAGGAGTAGGTGCAATTGATGGGGGAATTTATGGCAAAATGTACTCCCAGGAATTTACAGATTAATGTTAAAAACAACAATATTGCATTAATTCACTTTAAATATTGTTCCTATTAAAATACCTAATGCAGTTGTAATTCCACCAAATATTAAAATCTCAAATGCGCTTTTCCATGGATTAACCTGGACCAGTTTTGCTTTAATAAAGCCCAAAATAAACAAACCGCATAAGGCAAAGATTATACTCAAAATCTGAGACAATGGTAATTGCAGTAATAGTATAGGTGTTAATGGAATAAGTCCGCCAAGAAAATAGGATAAAGTCATCAAGCCACCGCCAACAAATAAGTTATCAGTATGTTTTCCGGTCTTGTCCAATTGATGGACTGCCTTTTCGCTAGTATATTGACCTATGCCCATTGATAATGCTTCAACAGTTATCACAACCAAGCCGGTAAGAATTACCATTTGTTTGTCCTGAGAACCTATTGCAACACCCGCAATTGCACCTGTTGTTGAGACAAGTGCATCCTGAAATCCAAAAACAATACTACGCAGATAATCTTCATGGAGATTTTTAAATCTAGTTACCATATTATATAGACAAAGTTATGCCAGGAAGCTCTCAAGCTCAAAGGAAATTTCCAAAGCGGGTCTTGGTACTGTTGTCAGGTAATCGATTGACAAGTTGTAGTGCTTGGGGAAATTGGAAGAAAAATAATCATCAACATTTTTCCAAAGAGATTTTTCCTTATTGGCCACGATAACCTCATCTCCTATTGTTCTTGCTTCGACCTCAAGATCACTAAGTAAGAGACTTTTGGGGGAGAGGTCCTGAGCAAAAGAGACCGGAAATTGCACTTTTAGCTTGGGATTGCCGTGTTTTTGAAAATAATGTATTGCGCTTTCTCTTCCAAATATTCTGAGCCAATAAAGATACTTCAGAATCATAAAAAATTTATCAGGGACAAAGCAGAGAAGCTGATCTCTATATTCAATCGGTGTTGCATTCCTTGACACTAAATTGAGATACTCAATAGGCATGTTGATAGCATCAAGCGTTGTTGAATATCCAATAACACCAACTTCGTTTGAGAAAACAAATCCGGGTTTGGTTTCGCTTTCTAGATAAGTAGCGACATCATCTATGCCTTTTGTGACTTCCTGGAAGATTGCCTGAAATTCCTTCTCGGGGAGTACTAATCCAATTTCAGATAACTCTTGATAAGTGGGTGCATTTGATGTCTGCTGATTCATGGCACTATATTTATTATGATAGTTTTTTCACAAAAAAGCTAGATTAAGTTGCAAATAAATATTAGAGGTAAAAATCTTAAGATTAGTTGAGGAATTGGGTTTTCATGAAGACATAAAATCCGACTGCTCCTGATGCAAGGACCAATATTTGTGTTTCCATGATGCCATCTTATGATCTTTATAATATAAACATCTAAAAGATAGGTAAGAAAAATGCAAGAACTTATGGGGTTATCAGAGGTTTGGTTCCTGTAATTTATCGTGCAGATTCTAATCTTTGAGCTTCTGAAATTTTTCTCGCTTCAACGTCTTTTGCTTCGTTCTCTGTTAACGCATAAGAAGTGCATGTCTTTGTACTGCCATCTTTAAATTTAAATCTGTAGGCGCCTCCCGGATCCATGAAAAAATTTTCAACATCTGCGGGATTAAATCCTGGTGGTGGGACCTGGTAGAATGCCTTCCAGGTAGTATCATAATACCCACTTCCTATTTGGCCAAATGTTACCGGTTCCCGCCCCTCTCTTACCAATTGTTCGATTCTGCCAGGGCGAAGCAGCGCCTCATTTTTACCAGAAATGTCATCTTCAAGTGACAAATCTCGTCGTGGGTTTCCACCATCAATCCATGGAGTAGTATTGGTTCGGTGTTTTGTTAAGATTTTTTTTGCTTGGAAAAGTTTTCTAGCAAGAAATGGTTCGCCTTCTCGTCCTTTCATAATCAAGGGAATTATATAGGATTAAATTTTAAAAATCAAGATTTCGATATGAAGTCCATCTTCATTTAGAAGGAAATTATATCAAATTGAATTCAGAATCAATTTTATGGTTTCGTTTATACTTTGCTTATTAATATTAACTGTTAAATCTGCGTATTTTTCATATAAAGGCGAACGATTTTCAAAAAGCTTATCAAAGCCCAGCTCTTTAAGTCCCACAATTTCTCTCATTATTATTCTGCTTAACCTTTTTTTAAGCATGCCTTTTTCTATTTGAAGATATACAACAAAAGTCTCGTTTTTAATTTTCTCCATTGCAATTTTTGAATATATAATACTCCCTCCCGGTGCAAAAACTATATCTTTTAACGACAATTCCAATGCAAGTTTTTCCTCAAGTTCCAAGAATGCTTTTTCACCAAATCTTTTAAAATAAGTCATGTCAGAGATTCCAGACTTCTTGTAAATCAATTCATCCAAATCCACATATTCCTTATTAAGGGTTTTGGCAAGCTTTTTACCCACAGTTGATTTGCCGACTCCAGGCATTCCAATTAATGTGATACCTTTATTTTTCATGAAGAGATTATAGCAGAATAAGTTCAAGTCTGACTGCGGTATGCAGTCGGTCTTTAGAGGGGGAAAATTTTACTATCGTAGATAAAAGTAGCAAGTTCCTGTGCAATAAAATCAACACCAACGGCTGAGGGGTGGATAAAATCATCGGGATTTATGTATTCAGGATTCCCATCTCCAGTTGTAGTAAGCGATTTCTCAAAAATATTGACGATAGGTATATTATGAGCTTTTGCATACTCTATATGATTTTTAATATAAGCAACTCTTTCCTCAGCCTGTAAGGCTCTTCCTGCCGGGGTGTCACCCGGATTAGCGATCCTGCCATAATTTGCCTTGTTGGGTGCAATTGTCGCGACAAAAATAATTGCTGATTTGGGGTGAGTTTTGATAATAGTTTTCATCAATTTATCCAATTCTTCATTTTGTCTTTTAATTCCGCCTGTTATCCCGAACTGCGAAAGAGGATTGTAGCCAAAGGACTCAACAAGTATCAGATCAAATGGTCTTGACAAGAGCGGTTCAAAAGTCCATTCAGCAAATGTTGTCTTGGTGTTAATTGCCTTATCGATTGTTAATATATTTGTTGAACCGACTGCATAATTATCTATCAGAATTCCATGATTGCTTTCTTTGTACAGTGCATTTAGTTTTTCGTAAAATGGTCCTCCGTGGGGACCTAACGCATTTGTCATCGAGTCGCCAATCATAACAATTGTATATTCACGCTTTTTCTCAATAACCGGCGGGTTATAAGTGCGGAAGGGCTCGTCTTTTATTGGTGTGGGGCTTGGTGTACTTTGAGCCGCCATTTTTTTTATTGCAGCGCCTTCTGTTTTACTATTTAACCCTGCAAAATAGGCAATAGTTCCCAATATTGCAAAAGCGAGAAGTGAAATAACAGCTATGCTCTTTACTTTCATGATAGTCCACTATACCTTTTTATCGGGGAAATTGAAAGCCCTGGGGGTTTATGTCTTGGGGGTTTATGGCTTGACAGCGATGAAAAGACCAATGCTCATAACGGCAAGTCCGATAAAAAGATTGACGGTTAATTTTTCCCCCAGGATGAAGTATGCAAATATTCCCGCAAGAACAGGTGTCAGAAGAGTAAACATCGTCTGCTGCCATAAAGGAAAGTACTTATACCCTTGGATGCCAAGCCAAAATCCAACGCAATTAATTGCACCAACAAGTATTAGAAGCAATATGCTTTCTTTTAAATCCTGATCTCTTAGATTAAAACCGCCTTCAAAAATAATACTTGCTAAGAATGAAAGAGCAAACAGTACAAACATTGAAATCGACATAACTGTAAAAGGAGGGATTTGCTGATTGGCCTTTTTTAATAGAGGGTAAAGCAGCGCATAACAAGCTGTCGAGATAGTTACGATAATAATCCCCGTTAACTGGTTCATATAGAAAGTATACCAGAAACTATTTTGTTAATGAGGATATTATAGCAAAATTAGAGGTGCTTGTTTAGATAAGTGGTTCTGCCATCTTGAGAAGCAGATTTATAACTATGGCAAGAACGATACTCAAAACAACGCTTGTAAGCATCATGTATTCAATCGGAAATGACTTAATCATATAAATAAGTATCACATTATATCATCAGGAAAATGCCAAAAATGGGTAACAACTGTGTAAGAAGTAATCTGTTTATTTGAGATATCTTTTTGACAGTAACTTATATGAATTGGAGCGCATGGC
>DATLNW010000050.1:0-14085 GCA_035536575.1 Lysobacterales bacterium | reverse complement strand
ATTTCATTAGAGAACTAACCAATATAGCCGGATATCTCCATTTTCCATTCCTTTCTTTGACTTTTTTACCTAGTTTACATATGCTAAAAGTAGTCGCAAAACTTGCGATTTTCTTGCTATGACCGAAAAGGTAAAATCTATCAATCTGCTCCCTCACCAAGGGGAAGGTTTTCTTGACCAATTTCTGGGGTGGGCTCTCACCGTTGGAAGACTTCTTATCATACTCACCGAGACTCTGGCTCTAAGCACTTTTCTGTACCGTTTTTCAATAGATATGAGAATAGTCGATCTTCATGACCTTATCAAAAATCAAAGCCTGATAGTCCAAGGCTATCAAAACAATGAAAAAATCTACAGAAATCTTCAGACCAAACTCTCATTATCTGAAGAATATACGGCTAAAAGTAATATTGCCTCAGATACCTTATCAGACATCATTGATATGGGCCGGGGAAAAATCACTTTTAAAAACCTAATTGTCTCAGATAAAAATATAAAAATTGAGGCGCAAGCTGCAAGCGCCAACATATTAAGCGTTTTTGTAAATAGTCTCAAAAATTACCCAGGAATTGTGTCGGTCAGTATTGATAGTGTTGAAAATAGGACAAGTAATGCTGTTATAAATATGACTATTTCAGCAAGCCTTGCTCAAGCTGATAAAAAATTATGAAAATCCCAAAAAACTTTTTTGACAATTTATCCGCTAATAAATACCGTGCGTATTTAAAGCTTTTGCCCAACATGCAAAAGGAGAATACCCGTATTATAACGACACTTATTCTGACCTTTTCTGCAATGACTTTTTTTGGAATTTTTGCCATCAATCCAACCCTCTCAACAATTGTAAAACTAAGAAAACAACTGTCAGATAGTGAATTGGTTTATTCTAAATTGAAAACCAAGATCCAGAACCTAAGCACCCTTCAGCAGCAGTACAACTTATTGGAATCAGAGCTTCCTATAATTCAGGAAGCGATACCAGATGACCCGAATGCTCCGACACTTTTGGGGCTGGTTCTAGGTCTTGCTCAGGAGAAAAAAATTACAATCAGTGCACTGAATGTTTCGGAGGTCCAATTGACCCGCAATAATGAAGAAGCAAATTTTTCTTATAAATTTTCACTGGTTGCGGGGGGAAGTTACGAAGAATTGATGGATTTTACAAAAGAATTAACAAATATTAGCCGTATCGTAACAATTGAATCTATTGCAGTTACGAAGGCTACCGATTCAAATAATCTTGTTCTGAATCTCGGAGGTGTTGCGTATTTTAGATATTAGGAGGCATTTACTATGAAAAAAAATACAGCTCAAAAAGATATTTTATACATTTCCATCTCCTCATTTGTGCTGGTGGTACTCTGGATTGGTTTTAACTTGTATCACGCCTACGCAACCTCGACAATTGAACCTGATTTGCGATTACAAATCGAACATATTGACCCTCAATTTAACACCCGGACTCTTGACAAGCTAAAAAGCCGGAAAACAATTGTTCCGGTCTATCAACTGGACAGCGCAAGTACTTCGGCTGAGCCAAGTCCAACGCCTGCAGCGCCTGCTCTTGAACAATCACCAACGCCTGGCGGGTCATTTTTGATACAAGGACAATGATATTTAATAACAACATTTGGAACAAGCCGTTGCCTCGATATATGGGGGTTTTTGTCTTGCTGCTTTCTCTTGGTACAATCTTTTGGCTAAGTCGCAATGTTGTGCTTTTTGACAGCAAAGCAGCCCTAAGCAATACCCCAAAAGATATACAAATAAGCAATATTACACAGAACTCCGCAACAGTTTCATTTGTAACTGATGGCGAAGTTATGGGTAGTGTGACTTATGGTAAAAATCCAAGTCTGGGTCAAGTTGCTTTTGACACGCGAGACAGTGCCTCCCAAGCCCCGCACGCTGTTCACTATATTGTGCTGAGCGGCCTTGACCCCGGTACAGAGTATTTCTTCTCAATTGTTTCAGGCGACGGGGTCTTTCAGAATGATAAAACCCCTTATGAGTTAACAACAGCCCCAAGTGCGGAAGGGGACTCTTCCAAGCCACTGACAATATCGGGTAAGGTAACTACCGACGGCACCACGGCACCATCTGAGGCAATAGTTTATGTAAAATCAGATGGGTCACAGGTAATCTCAGTGCTTTTAAAGCCTGATGGAAGCTATAAGCTGGACATACCCAAATTACTTAAAAAAGATCTATCAGGAGTACTTGCCCTCCTGGATACAACTGTTCTTAAAATGAACGTAAACGATTCGCATGCTGCTTCACAGGTTTCCTTCTTCGCAAATTCCGCAGACCCGATTCCTCCGATAATTCTGTCCAAGGACTATGACTTTACCGGTGGAGGAATCGCATCTACAACGGCGTCAGAATCAGCACAAGTTACAGGATTTCCTGTTCTAGAAGGGGGCGAAACGACAGTAGGAGGTCCCCAAATCCTAACTCCAAAGACTGATGAAAAATTTGAGGATCAACAACCGCTTTTTGAAGGCGTTTCTCAGCCGGGAGCGGATGTTGAGATTACAATTGAGTCTGACCCGATTACTACAACTGTTCAGGCAGACAGCAGCGGCAACTGGCAATTCCGCCCGGATACCAAGCTCACGCCCGGAGTTCACAAAATAACCATCAAGACACTTAACGCGCAGGGTATTTTACAATCATTAACACGATCTTTTACTGTAAACGCGCAGGGCAGCCAATTCATAGAGCCATCAATTTCCCCGACTTCTGCGCCCTCAATTTCTCCGACCGCCAAACCTTCTCCAAACATACCCACTCCTACATCTTTGCCAACTGCTACTATTCCACCAACCCTTGCCCCAACAATACAACCAACTGCAATTGTGATTGTACCTACAACTGTAATCTCAGTGCCTATTTCCCCAAGCACAAACATCACAGTTCCACCGGTCCCGGATAGCGGAAGCTCGGCTTTGGTTTTTGGAATTATAGGAACTATTTTAACAATTGGAATAGGAGGATTAATCTTCTTACTGTTGTAATGCAAATTACAACGAATTACACGCAAATATTTTCGAATATTTACAAATATTCGCATAAATTAGGGTACAATTTGTAGAAATTAGCATTACATAATATATGAAAATTGCAATAATCGGCGCTGGATTTACCGGACTTACAGCAGCTTTAAGGCTGACTAATGCCGGACATGATGTCACAATCTTTGAAAAAGAAGATAAGGTTGGGGGCCTGGCTGTGGGCTTCAAACGGGATAATTGGGAATGGTCTCTGGAGAAACACTATCATCATTGGTTTGCCAATGATTCTCATGCAATAAATCTCATAAAAGAAATGGGATTGGGGCAGGATCTTTTTTTTAAAAAACCCAGAACTGATGTTTTTATAAATGAAAAGATTTATCCGCTTAATTCTGCTTTTGACATTTTGCGTCTTTCCCCACTGTCTTTTATTTCCCGCATCAAACTCGGTGCAGTAAGCCTGATGCTGAAAGCAATTCCGCCGCAAATGGCCGTAAATTTTGAGAAAACAACTGCCAGGGATTGGATTAGAAGGTATTATGGGCAAGAAGTTTGGCAAAAGATATGGAAACCGCTTCTCAATGGAAAGTTTGGGCCCTATGCAGAGAAAGTAAACATGGCCTGGTTCTGGGCGCGGATCTATAAAAGAACTTTTTCCTTGGGATACTTGGGTGGAGGATACCAAAGGCTATCTGAAAAAATAGCAGAAAAGGTTAGGGCAAATGGAGCAGAAATCAAACTAGGCACTTCCTTTGACCCCAAGCTTGTTTCGGGTTTTGACAAAGTGATTGTCACAACTCCTCTTGCTGTTTTTGTAAAAATGTTCCCTGATTTGCCTGAGGAATATAAAAACAAGATAAATCAGATCCCTCATCTTCATGCATTCAACATGCTAGTTGTTACAAAAAAGAAATTTCTAAAAAAGAGCTACTGGCTAAATGTAAGCGATTCTGAATTTCCTTTTGTTGGAGTTGTTCAGCACACGAATTTTGTTGATAAATCTCATTATGGTGGCCAAAATTTGATGTGGCTTGTAAATTATCTGCCCTTGGATCATCCTTTTTTGAAAATGGAAAAAGAGGAAATATTCAAAAAATTCAAGCCTTTTCTTGAGAGGATAAATCCTGATTATGATCTTAAGGAAAATGTTATTGATTATGAAATGTTCCTGGGCCCCTATGCTCAACCGGTTTTTCCTGTCAATTATTCAAAAATCAAGCCTGATTTCATAACGCCTATTAAAAATGTCTATCTGGCCAATATGGATATGGTCTATCCCTGGGACCGGGGGACAAATTATGCAATTGAGATGGGTGAAAAAGTAGCAAAATTAATAAATGAGTAAATCTACATTTTTTGTGCTGGCTCTTATTCTGACTGGGGCATTTCTTCGTTTTTATAATCTCAACTGGGGCGCTCCCTTCTATTTTCATCCCGATGAGCGAAATGTTATAGATCTTGTTCTCAAATCGTCTTTAACAAACCCGGAGTCGCTACTTAAGGGCACATTTGCTTATGGCAATTTTCCCGTAATATTAACGCTATTGCTAAAACCATTACTTCTGCCTTTTTTCCAAATATATAATCTCACGGATCCTTTCGCCCAAACAGCAGTTACCCTGCGCTTTGTCTCCGCTATTTTTTCAGTACTCACTCTGTACGTTATTTATCTGTGTGGAAAGTTCTGGTCGCAAAAAGTCGCACTACTTGCCTTATTCCTGGCTGTTTTTTCAACCGGTCTTATTCAGCAGGCTCATTTTGGAACATATGACGGATTTGGGGCATTTTGCACTATCACTATTTTTTACTTCCTGCTCAAGTTTTTAAAAACAAAAGTAGTTATTAATTATTATTTTGCATTTTTATTTATTGCATTCGGTGCTGCAGCGAAAATAAATCTTCTGGTCTTGGCCATTTTTCCAATAATCATTTTGTTTACAGGTTTTAAAAAACACAAAAACAGGTTTATGCAAATATTCAAACACTCAGCTCTGGGAGTAATTCTTTTGATTTCTTCAACAATTCTACTCTCTCCGAATTATCTGACACCGGAATTCATAAAAGCATTGCTTTATGAACGGGGACTGGTGGCGGGAACCACACCTGTTTTTTACACCCAATCTTTTTACGATACAACTCCAATCGTTTTTCAATTCATACATATCCTACCGTTTCTGATAAATCCTCTGCTGACAATTATCCTAATTCCAGCGTTTTTGTATGTATTTTATAAAGGAGTAAAAACCAAAAATCTCTCATTCTTAATTCTTAATTCTTTCTTCTTAATTCTGTTTCTCCCCCAGGCATTTCTCCATGCCAAATGGACCCGCTACATGGTGCCCACCCTTCCCTTTATCTATTTGATAGTCGCATTTGCACTAGAACGATTTTATTCTTCGAGCGAGCAGAGCGAGTCGAGAAGCAGCAATTCAGCAATTCAGCAATTCAGCAATTTGTTCGGTTCTCGACAAGCTCGAACAGTATTAACAGCTGTGATTTTATTAATTAATATTATATTCGCCGTTTCATATCTCATAACTGCTTTTGTACGGTCTGACACCAGAATCGAAGCAAGTAATTTTGCCCAAAGTAGCATTCCCCCAGCAGCCACGACCCTAACTGAACCATATGATTTGGGAATCATGCCTTTCAATTCCTATATTTCAAGTATTACTCCTTTCAATTTTTATGATTTGGACTTGGGAAATAACGAAATGGAGGAAGAGCTAAGAACCAAGCTTGAGCAAGCAGATTATATTATCCTGCCAAGCCAAAGGCTTTTAAGATCGCGGTTATCAAACCCCAAAAAATTCCCAAAAGGCCATGCTTTTTATACGCGGCTCAGCAATGAAACGCTCGGATTTCAGAAAATCTACGAGACTCCTTGTGATATTTTCTGTAAAATTACATATCTTGGTAGACCCGTCTTTGGCTTTGAAGAAACAGCCTCAGTATTCGACCGCCCAACCGTTCTAATTTTCAAGAAAATACAATGAAAATCTTATCTCGCAGCAATCTAACTCTTGCTCTCATATTTCTTCTTGCTGCTTTTTTCCGTTTTTATAACATCAACTGGGACAGTGGACATCAGATGCATCCTGATGAGAGGGCAATTGTCATGACAGTTGACAGATTGGAGTTCCCGGATAGCCTATCAGAATTTCTCTCTCCCCAAAGCTCCTGGAATCCGCAATTTTTTGCTTACGGATCTTTTCCCATGTATCTTCTAAAGGTCACAGGGGATGCTGTGAACAATTTTAATTCATCTTATGACAACTACACTCCAATTACTCTGATAGGCCGGTTCATATCAGCGCTTTTTGATCTTATTACGGTATTTCTCCTATATAAAATTACCCGTAAGCTTTTTAATGCTGCAACTGGGCTTTTTGCTGCAATTTTTTATAGCATCAGCGTTCTGCCAATCCAACTGTCGCATTTCTTCGCAGTAGATACTATCCTGACCTGCTTTATACTTGCCACGCTTTACTTTCTAATCAGGTTTTATGAAAAGCCAAGTGCCAGAAGCGCTCTTGTTGTCGGATTATTTTTTGGACTTTCGCTTGCGACAAAAATAAGCGCAAGTGTTTTGATCGCTTCAATTGGCCTCGCGCTAACTGCTGACTTCATTTTGATTTTTTTAAAAAATCCGCATAGACCCAAACACTGGCTGCCACATTTACCACGATCCATTAAGCATCTTCTGAAATACGCATTTGCTATCGCAGTATCCACATTGTTTACATTTATATTTTTCGAACCGTACGCTGTAATTGATTTTGCTACCTTCTGGCAGCAGACTACTCAGCAATCCGAGCTCACCATTAACCCTTTCTATTTTCCTTATACTTTGCAATTTGTTAGTAAAATTCCCTATATTTATGAATTCAAAAATATTTTTTTATGGGGACTTGGTCCCGTTATCTCAATTTTTGCTTTTGCAGGAACCGCTTACTTTGCCTTCAGATTGTTTGGAAAAGATAGAAATACTCAATTTGCCAAAGAGCTAATATTATTCACCTTCTTTTTTGTGTATATATTAATTGTTGGCAAATTTGCCGTTGGATTCATGCGCTATATGCTGCCTGTGTATCCACTGTTTGCTCTTTTTGCTGCAGTTTTAGTTTATAAATTAATTCTAATGCTAAACTCCCAAATCAAAAACAAACTTATACTTAATACTTTATACTTAATACTTGCTACTTCGCTTCTAGTCTGGCCTCTAAGTTTTATGGAGATTTACGCTCGACCTAACACGAGGATTATGGCATCATACTGGATATATAATAATGTCCCGCTGAACAAAACTGTGGCTGTTGAGCACTGGGACGACCAATTGCCTATCGGCCAGCCAATAAGCTACAACACGCAGATCCTAAAGCTTTATGAACCTGATACAAAAGAAAAGTGGGAGGAGGTAAATAAGCAGCTGGCGACAACTGACTATATAATTATTGCCTCAAATAGATTGTATGCGCCTCTTCAGAGTCTTACTGATTGTAAAAAGCTGCCATCGTATAGATGCTATCCAAAAACTGCTGAGTATTACCAAAGATTGTTTTCAGGCAATCTGGGCTTTGAAAAAGTAGCTGAATTCACTTCTTACCCAACTATTCCAATAGCTAACCTCAGAATTAATGATCAGGGAGCGGATGAGAATTTCACTGTCTTTGATCACCCCAAAATCATGATCTTTCAAAAAACCCGCTAGAATAGTACAATATATTCTATGATGAAAAAGGTCTTCATTACTGGTGGAACGGGATTTTTGGGAGTCCATCTGGCCCGCAAATTTCTAAAGGAAAACTACGATGTCACACTTTTTGACCTAGCAGCTCTTGATGCAAAAGACTTGATCGGTAAGGTAAAAGTTATAACAGGCGATATCAGAGATCTTAACAAAGTCAATGAAGCTTTAGAGGGCCAGGATTATGTGGTCCATGCAGCAGCAGCACTTCCTATCCAGGTTGATAAAAAAGTGATTTTCGGGGTGAATATTGAAGGCGCAAAAAATGTTTTATCCGCGGCTTTGAAAAACAAGATTAAGCGCCTTGTTTTTATCTCCAGTACTGCAGTATACGGTGTCCCAAAACATCTTCCGGAGGAAGAAACTTCCCCGCTTGACCCGATAGGCAATTACGGAATTTCCAAAATCGAGGGGGAAAAACTATGTATGGAATATCAAAAAAAGGGCTTGCAGGTAAATATAATCAGGCCCAAGACATTCCTCGGAACAGAGCGCCTTGGTGTTTTTGAACTATGGTTTGAGGCAATATATAATAATAAACGGGTGTTTATTCTGGGCCCGGGACATAACAAATACCAACTTCTTGCTGTAACAGATATTGCCTCAGCAATAGAAAAGGCTTTAACATCTAAGGTAAATGGGGAAATTTTCAATATCGGGGCTGAAAACTTCGGTACATGGCGATCTGATCTTGGATATGTTATAAAACATACAAAGTCAAAATCCAAAATCACCTCAATCCCGACACTTCCTGCTCAGCTAATTCTTCAGGTGCTAGAAATCCTAAGACTCTCCCCAATTGCCGCCTGGCACTACAAAACAATGCCTGTTGATTCGTATGTTTCAATAGAAAAAGCTAAAAAACTGCTAGGATGGGCTCCCAAAAAATCAAATCAGGATTTGTTCCTTGAAAGCTATCTATGGTATAAACAGAATAGAACAAAAGTCCACGGAAAGGTCGGAAACACGCACCGAGTCGGCTGGAATTTTAAAATCCTTAATCTTATTTCAAAGTTTTGACGTTTTATTAACACAAGCGGGTGGCACGACTGGGGGACCCCCATCGAGCGCCCGCAGCAAATGCGAGGACGTCGGATGGGGGTAAGGAGCGACAGGACCCGCCAGAAGAAAACTATGAATATTGGTTTTGATTTAGATAAAGTTCTTATTGACTATCCTCCTCTTGTCTCACCCAAGCTAATTGATAAGTTATACAAGAAAAGGGACAATGGGGTTCTGCTGTACCGAATTCCTGCCTATCCTGAACAGGTGTTCAGAAGGATTAGTCATACTCCCTTTCTTCGCCCCGCGATTAAGGAAAACCTTGAGTTTCTGAAAAGTATTCCAAAAAAAAGCAATAAACTTTATCTTATCTCAAGCAGATTTAAGTTCCTGGAAAAAAGGACCTTAAAACTGGTTAAGCGGTTTGATTTGGATAAGGTATTTGATGAAATGTATTTTAATTTTGATAACTTGCAGCCCCATGAGTTTAAAAACGAAGTGATCAAAAGACTGAATCTTGATATCTATGTTGATGACGACCTGTCCCTCATAAAACACGTGGCAAAGAATAATGCAAAAACTAAATTCTTCTGGCTTAACCAGGATCAACTTAACAAATCTCTGTCCGAAAACATATTTGCAATTTCAAAGATAGAGATGATATTCGAAAAAAAATTAAATATTAAAGATTAAATCTGAAAAATACAAATCGGAAATAAATATTTTCATCATTTATCTGCATTTTTGCTTTTTAATCTTTGATTTTTGATATTATTAACCTATGCTTCCAACCGATATCTATTCATTAATACAATGGTGGCTTGCGATCCTGATACTAGGTACCGGATTTTTGCCTGTTACATTTCTGCTATTTAATAAGTTTTTTGATAAAGGATATATTTTTTCAAAAGTCTTAAGCATGGGTATAGTTTCATACGTAATCCTGCTTTTTGGAATTTTGCATATCCTCCCATTTACACAAGCCTTTTCGTGGCTAATCTTTTTCTTTATTTCTGGTTTACTTTTCAAACTAATCCCAAATAGGAAGAATTTCTTTTTGACGGTTAAACAAAACTTCTTGGTTTTTTTTCTTGAAGAACTTTTATTTTTGGGAGCATTATTTTTCTGGGCATACATTCACTCTTTTAATCCCGATATTCATGGCCTTGAAAAATACATGGATTATGGCTTTATTAATTCAATCCTCAGGAGCGAGTATTTTCCCCCAAAAGACATGTGGCTTACTCCACTTACCATTAACTACTATTACTTTGGACATTTAGTAACTGCTGTTTTGACCAAGCTGACCGCTCTTCCCCCAAATATTACATTTAACCTGATGCTCTCAACAATTTTTGCCTTTTGCCTGACTCAGACATTTTCAATAGGCGCCAATCTTTATGCCTTTATGACAAAGCGTGAGCGTGTTTCCCAAGTCAAAGGACCAATTGCAGGCGTACTAACAACACTTCTGGTAACATTTGCCGGCAATCTTCACGTCCTGTATGGCTTTTTCAAGCCCTATGCAAATGACAATCCCGTACCTTTCTGGAAGCTTCCATTCCTGCCTGCCGCATTTCCAAATTCCTATTGGTACCCCAACGCAACCCGCTTTATTCATAACACCATTCACGAATTTCCCATTTACTCATGGGTTGTTGCCGATCTTCATGGTCACGTCCTTGATATTCCATTTGTTCTGCTGACAATAGCCGTGCTTTTATCGTTTTTTATAAAATCCGAAATCCCTGCCTCGCCGGCAGGCAGGCGAAACTCGAAATCCGAAACAAATCCAAATTTTCAAAATTCCAAATTCAAAACGTTTTCGAATTTCGATATTCGATATTCGAATTTGCTGCTAATAGGCTTCTTGTTAGCAGTTATGTATATGACCAATGCCTGGGACGGTGGAATTTACTTGTTGCTCGCAATGCTTGTATTGTTTTCGATTTATTACAAAAGACTACCAACTTTCCTACTTTGCGCTTCGGTAATCTCCTTAAGTCTTTTTGTGTTCTCACTTCCCTACAATTACTTTTTCAAGCCTTTTACATCGGGGATTGGGGTGCTTTGCGCACCCGAATTTTTAATTAAAATCGGAAAACTTGGACCATTCCTTTTTGAAAAAAATTACTGCCAGCATTCCTACTGGTGGGAACTTTTAATTCTTTATGGTTTTTTCTACTTTTTCGTCATATCATTTATGATCTTTACTACTCGTATAAAAAAACTGTTGCCAACGGATGTTTTTGTATTTTTACTCATCATTCTTTCAACTTTTCTTATTATTCTCCCTGAATTTATTTATCTTAAAGATATTTATCCCGCCCACTACCGCGCCAATACCATGTTCAAGCTTGTATTCCAGTCCTTCATCATGCTCTCAATCTCAAGCGGATACATAATTGTCAGGCTAATATTAAATATTAAATATCAAAAATCAAAGATTTTTAACTTTTATTCTTTATTTTTTATTTTTGCTTTTTCATTTCTAATTTTGGTAATGACCTATCCATATCTTGCAATTAATTCTTACTATGGACTTGATCAAAAAGATGACAAAGGTAAGCTTAAGAAACCTGTTGGACTTGATGGAACCAAATATCTACAAAACCTATATCCTGAAGATTTTCAGGCAATTGAATGGCTAAATATCACTGTTAAGGGGCAACCCGTAATCCTTGAAGCACAAGGTGACTCATATACTGACTACGCCCGGGTTTCGGCAAACACAGGTCTCCCCACTGTTCTTGGCTGGACAGTGCATGAATGGCTATGGAGAGGCAGTTATGATGTCCCATCGCCCCGGATTAATGAAATAAAAACAATTTATGAAACAACTGATCCCAAAGCAGCCAAAAAAATTCTAAAGAAATATGCTGTAAGCTATATATTTATCGGGACCCTTGAATACCAAAAATACCCGGGTCTTTCCGGGGACAAATTTAAGGAACTTGGAAAAGTTGTATATCAAAATAAAAATACAAAAATATATAAGATTTTTCAATAACTTGCTTTTTTGTATTTCTATTTGCTAATCTTTATATATGTTTGAGAAATGGGACTCGTGTTTGGAAAACGGAGTTGCTACGCTTCGCTGTCTTCCCATTGTTTTTAAAAACATAATCACGGCATTTCTGATGTTCGCGGGAGCTGTCGCACTTGTTCTGATTATTTACTCAGGCATTAAGCTGGTCACCTCAGGCGGAGACGCAAAACAAGTCCAGGCAGCACGAGGCATAATGACATACGCTGTAATAGGGGTAATAGTTGTCTTAACGTCTTTTGCTATCATTTACTTCATCGGATATATCACAAACTCTACCGACTGCATTACGGATATGTCAAAGATCAACACAGGCGGCTGCAAATAATCCTCCACAGGTTTTCACAAACCAGCTTCACCTCCTGCATCGTTTGACCCACTTTGTGAGAGTTGCATTGCAATTTTTCACGTTATACACTTTTTATGCTTTATGGACCAACACCCAATTCCACAAAACGTAACAGGATTTCAATTCAAGCTTATCGGTTCAATGACCGTTAAGCAATTCGGCTATGTCGCAGTAGGCGTAATCGCGGCTGTTATAGTCTACTATTTACCAATAAAGGGAGCCTTGGGAGTATTTCTAAAAATTATGCTTATTCCCTTATTCGGGGCAAGTGGCGTGATCACTGCGTTTCTTCCAATTGATGGAAGGCCGGTTGATGTAATGGCCGGGAATTTTTTTAAGGCTTTATTCTCTCCCAATCAATATGTTTATCATAAAAATGATAACAGATTTAGTTTTTCAAAAATTCAATCACAAAAAACCCTGCCAGATCCCAACAAACGCTCAACAGGTACAACTCCTGAGCAACGGATGATTAATGACAGGGGCCTTGCACTTCAAAAAATGCTGACTACAAGCGCTGTTAAATCCATACATAATCCTCAGGACGCTAGGGAGGCAGCTTTTCTTAAATCTATTTCCACAGCCTCAACTCCAACTATTTCTGCCGTGGCCCAAGGCCCTATTCAGTCTCCGCCCGCTCAGACCGGACGAGGAGTGCCCCCCGCTCAGCCTGGCATAAGCCCTAACCAACCAAAAGCAACGCCTGAAGTTTTGCAGGAAAAGGAAGAGGCTCTTAAGAAACAACTTGAATTTGCAAAAAAAAATGAGTCTGTCCAGAATGATCCAAAAGCACAATTGGAGATTCATCAAAAAACAGTTGCTCTTGAAAATCAAGTCGAGCAAATACATGCTCAGAAACAAGAACTTGAGAAGGAAATTGTTAGATTGAAGGATCAATTGTTGTCACAAAAAACACCTGCCCCTATTATTACTCAAGTTATCAAAAAACCTGAGGCAGAAATACCCAAAGCAATCGGACACGTTAGAAGCGTGCCGAAGGAATTAAATAAAAAAATGGGAATACTTGTATCAGATACTCCAAACGTTGTTTCCGGAATGGTTAAAGACGCGCGGGGAAATGTACTTCCCAATATACTTGTTGAGATAAAAGATAAGGAGGGCAATCCTGTAAGAGCATTTAAGACAAATCCCCTTGGTAACTTCGCGTCAGCCACACCGTTGGCCTCGGGCACTTTTACAATTACTCTTGAGGATCCTAAGAAATTACATACATTTGATGAAATAAAAATTACCGCAAATGGGCAGATAATGCTTCCCATTGAAATAATTTCGTATGACAAGAGAGAAGCGCTGCGAAAGGAGTTGTTTGCTTAAATATGAGTGCTGCCCAAAAAATTCATGCCTCAACTCAAAAATTTACAGAGATTGTTGATTTTGTTGACAATATGGTGGTATTGGAGGGGGGGTCAGCTTGTCTTATAATTGAAATAACGGCAAGCAATTTCGCCCTTTTGTCAAAAAGAGAGCAGGATTCAAGGATCTTTTCTTATGCTTCGCTTCTCAATTCGCTGTCGTTTCCAATCCAAATTCTAATAAGAAATAAAAGAATTGATATCTCAAGTTATTTGAAGGATCTTGAGGAAATCATAAAAACCAGTAAGAATCAGCAGCTAAGTTCATATATCGGCTATTATCATGATTTTGTTCAGGAAATGGTTACTGTTAATGTTGTTTTGAGCAAATCATTTTACATCGTCATTCCCTTCTCCTCACTTGAAATGGGAATACCCGGAGCCAAAAAAGCTGCCCCTAAAGGGTCAAAAGTGCCTGTATCCGCGCTGCCTGAGGGAGCTTCTAAAAATTTGCAATCCAAAGCAGAGCAGGTGCTGGCTCAGCTTCAAAAGTTTGCTGTTTCAGCACGGATTCTTGAACGGGACGATTTAATAAAGCTTTTTTATGACATCTA
>DATLNW010000049.1:0-6691 GCA_035536575.1 Lysobacterales bacterium | reverse complement strand
ACCCAGGCTTTTTCTGAGAATTGCGGGTTATTGTTATTGTGGTTTTAACGAATTTCTATTTAATGAACGCTGTTTATATTCTGCTAAGGTGCCTTTAAATTCTTCATGGTAATTTTCATACGTAGCCATGTCAACTGTTCCGGCAGTTACTCTTAGAGATTTATCTGTTATATTATGGTCAAGAAAGTCGAGGACTTGATCAATTTTTTCTACTCGCCCTCCAAATAACTTACACCAGCGATACGGCTCGTTTGTGCCTCTATCAATGGCGCATCCGAGCTGCAGCCTCACGACGGTTACAGCAGATGAATCAGCTACCTGCAGAGCAGCATGTGAAGGTGCTTCAGCTGACCATCTGAGAGTGTCATCATCCATTAATAAAGCAAGTATTGTGTCTTCAGGCGCAAGTTGGGAAACTTGAGAATCCAAAAGCGGTGATTCATCGGCAACGCTCTCTGTACGATAACTAAAAGGTCTATATTTTGTCCTATCTATAGCCCCAGCTCTATCACCAGAACCGTTTTCGCTTACATCTTCTGCCACAATAAATATATTATAGCAAACATTGCTAACGTGAGAACTGGGTTCCGCATTAGGACAAAGCGCTTGTGGAGATTACCCTAGACTCTTTCGTAGGATTGCTGCTTTGGTGATTAGTTCTGTTAGAGAAGAATCTCCTGAGTCAAGTTGAGCCAATATTTTACCTGTGAGTTTTTTATGCTTCAGTTCGTCGGGGGTCCGGGGTCCCAATTTAATTTTCAATACCTTCTCAACTGCTTTGATGTCTTCAGCAATTTTTTTCCATCCTGGGGATTCTTGGGCTAGAATTTCAAGATTATCCATATTTAGATATCTTCCTGCCTGATCCAGATCTTCTGCAATGTATGTATAATATTTTCTGACGATTTCAAGTTTATTTTGTTTTTTTGCCTGCGCCAATCCTCTGCCTGTCCCGATAAATTCAGGCGGCACGCCGAGTGAATAGAGAGCCGCGGTGAACCCGATTGCCCGAGGAAGTTTGACTTTGCCAACTCCGCGTGAATACCCGAAAAGCCCGATGTGTTGAACCCGTTCGCGGCGGCGGGGCAAAAAAGACGCGACTGTATTTATAATAGGCGCGATTTGTTCAATTGTTTCACGGTAGTTTTTCTCGAAAAAGGGAATTAGATCAATCATTATTTTTTCATCCTTCACAGGGATGATTTGGGCTTTTTGCCTGGGGAGTGTTTCCTCAAGATATTTAACCGCCTTTATGACATCTTTTTTCTCAAAATCATATCTGAATGCGCTTTGGATGGTAGTTGTTCGTATGCCTTTGTATTCGTCAACAAATTTCTTGATTCTTAGGGGATCAATCCCTCCGCGGAAGGGGAGAACGGCAGCGCCAATTATCGGATAGAAAGGGATTTTGAGTTTTTTGGAAAGCAAATCATATCGGGAAAGCGCGATTTTAATCGCAAACACAGTCGGGACCATACCAAAATTCAGAGCTGGATCTGATCTGGCAACATAAGGTCTGATTCTTGCGGGGTTTTTTTTAAATTCTTTTTTGTAAAGTCTGACATATTTCTCAATTATTTTGTCAGAGTTGATAATCGTTTCAACATCTTCAAATAACGGAATTACGCGGGGGTTGGTCAGAATCTGTTTGAGTCTGTACAAAGGATGAGTGAGCCCGTGGATTTCTTTATAAGCAATTTGGATTGAGATTATTTCCTCAGCACTTGTCGTCATTGGCAATATCACCTCAAATAAAGGGGGAGTGGGAAGATTGAAGTGTTTGGCAACACTTGCAGCACTCGCCAGATTCATAAAAGCGCGTGCTATGCGGAATTCTGTCTCGACTTTGGGATTGGGAAGTCTAAATGTCAGGTAAGTCTGCTGGCCAAGAGGATTTTTTTTAAAGAATTCAAAATATTCTCCAAACAGCCTCTCAAGAACCGATTCATCTACCAATTTTCCCTCCCAGTCCCATTTGTATTCATAAATACCAAGTTCTGAGAAAGAAAGATATGTCTCATGAGATTCAAGATTGGTGCTGATAAACTCCGTTGTGTGCCAGTAGGGAATACCGGCGTGATCAGGGTGCTGGGTGGACATGGTGGCTGAAATTTTACGTTTCATGCCCCTTCGCGTGCCTTTCTATACCTAATAATAGATCTTAAAGTTTTTTGCTTCATTAAATATTTTTTCATAAGCTTCGGCGGCATGACCCTTCGTAGTTTTAACGAAGGAGGGTCATGAAAGGTGATTATAGCAGATTGTATCTGTACTTTGTGTGTACAAAGAAACAAATGTACATATTAAATTCCTCAAATATCAGTGAGTGTGCTATACTGCACATATGCCAGCCGCAAAAAAGAAAAAAGAGCAGACTTTCGAGGTAAAAGGGGATCAGCTTCTTCAGAAAGTAAAAGAAATTATAAAAGAGGGGAATGTCCGCCGGATTATTATTAAGGACAAAAAAGGAAAAGTGCTGGTCGAGCTGCCTCTGAGCATCGGAGTTGTCGGTGCGGTTCTTGTTCCTGTTCTCGCAGCAGTTGGCGCGATGGCTGCGCTAGTTACCGAGTGCTCAATTACAGTTGAGAGAGAAGAATAGATATTTTAATATGCCGGTGGTATACTAAAAATATGACTGGGGACGAAAGTTTTGCTGCTGATTTGTTCAGAAAATATGCTCACGTTAGAAGGATTGAGGATACTGCCAAAGTGAATGTATCTGCAGTCACAAATGAAGTCAAAAGACAGGTAAAACAAGTGAGTAGAAGAAACCTCGGTAATCCTATTACTGGTGAAGGAGTAACAAAATCAGGGTCTGAGGATTAAAAAATTATCTCCATTCCATCAGTTGCCGCGGTTGTATTGGGAAAAGTCTTTTTCGCCTGCTCTTCTGCCCATTTGCGGTCACCAAGCGTTAAATACTCCTCGGCATCGAAGTGAGTTAGAATTAGTTGTTTCACTTTTTCTTCTTTTGCCAGAGTTGCTGCGTGAGTGGGGTTAAAGTGTCCCCATCTAGGATTGACTTTTACTTTGTTTGTGCATTCACATATCAGCAGGTCAGCATATTTGGCAAGCCTCCTTGCCTCGTCTGTAAAACCCGAATCGCCTGTATAGGCGATAGTTTTTCCCTCCAGCTCTATTCTAAATCCATGACCTCTGTAAGCGTGGTGTTGTTTGATTGCTGAAGCTTTGAAGCGAAGCTGGGTGTCTTCTGAAAGCTCGTGAAGTCTGATATCAGTCGGTAAATTTATGATATTTTTCGGTTTGGGCAGATAGCCAATGGTGAATGGGGGATTAACAAGGGTTTGAAAATCCTTTATGCGTCCTTCACCTACATACACATCAATTCCCTGCTTGAAATTAAATTTGGCAAGAGTGTGAAGTCCTGAGACATGGTCGAGATGAAAGTGGGAGATGAACAGGGAGATTGGTTTGTCCTCAGTAATATACTGATCAAGTTTGTAAATTCCGTTTCCTGCATCCAGAATTACATAGTGGTCATTGGCATCGATCAAGATGCAGGCAGTATCACCTGTCGGGGAGGAATACCAACCATTGGTTCCCAGAAATATTACTTTCACAATTCAATGATACAATATCTTTATGTTTAGTCCAAGTCAAATATCATTTAGGAAGTTGGATTTTGTGGATTTGCCGCTTTTGCACAAATGGCTGAATGAGCCTCATGTCCACGAGTGGTATGACCGCGACAAGCAAAACTCGCTAAAAGAAGTAACCGATGAATACACAAAATATATAACAGGGGAGGAAAAGGTATATGGTTTTTTGGTTTGTTACGAAAACAAGCCGTTTGCTTATATACAATGGTATCCCGTCAATGACTGGGAGGAATTTGCCAAAACAGTTGGTTATGATGAATCCGCCGCAGGAGTCGATTTATTTATAGGTGAGATCGGATTTGTGGGAAAAGGAATGGGCACTCTGATGCTTAAAAAATTCCTCACGGAAATTGTATTTGCCCAAAAAGGAATTACGCGCTGCATCATCGATCCCGAACCGGACAATAAACGCGCGATACGAGCCTATGAAAAAGTAGGTTTTAAATACATCAGGACACTCCAAGTTCCCGAGGAACAAAATCTTACGTATTTGATGGAAATAAAAAAAGAAGATTTTATCCTATGAATATTTCAGAGCGCGTGGGAAGGGTTGGTTTATTTTCCGTCCTGGTGTTCTGCCTATGAGGTTTTGGAGTTTGATCTGCTTTTCTGCCGTTATTTTTCGCTCCCTGAAAAGATTCGGGAGGGAGCTGCCAATCCAAAAACATCCCGCTATCGGTTGTAGGATTTCTTGGGGTAGGACGAGATGTTTCAGCGGGCATGATTTAAGATTATACAAATTTGGTAAGTTAGGAATTAAAATGAAGTAAGAAGAAAGTAAGATGCTGAATGAAAAAAATAATTTGTTTACAAGTCACCATTTAAAGTGTTAAAAAAAGATATGGAGCAATCTTCACAATTCCTCAAATTTCCGGAAGGTTTTTTATTTGGCACATCTGTTTCTTCTTTTCAGGTGGAAGGGGATAGTGGGGAGCGGAAAAGCGATTGGGATGCATTTCTCAAAAAACACACTGAGATCATAAAGCCTGAGGAAAAAGGCCCGCAGTGGTGGATAAAGGGCAAGGCTGAGGCAGATATTGATCTGACTGCAACGCTTGGAATGCAGGTTCAGCGGGTGAGTCTGGAGTGGGCCCGGATAGAGCCTGAGAAAGGTGTTATTAACCAGGACGCGCTCAAAAGATATCATGAGATTTTTGATCATTTGAAAAAAAATAACATTAAGCCGATGGTGACTCTCCATCACTACACCTTACCCCTTTGGGTTGCCGACATGGGAAGCTTCGCAAACCCCAAAATTGTCAAAGCTTTTGAAAAATATGTAGAGATTGTGGTTAAGGAATTTGGGGAAGTCACTGAATGGCTGACAATTAATGAACCTGGGATACTTGTTGAGGCAGCGTATTTTGTGCCTCTTTTTCCACCGCAAAAAATCGGGCTTTTTTCAGCTCTTCGGGCCCGAAAAAACATGCTGGAAGCGCACCGTCGTGCATATGACATAATCAAACACCATAATTCCAAGGCTCTTGTATCAATGGCATTTGCGTTCAGGTGGTACCGCCCCGAGGTGCCGGGCAATTTCTTTGAGAGGAAATATGCGGATATAGCCAACTATCTGGACAGTCTCAATTACATAGAGGCCGTAAAAGACAAGCTGGATTTTATCGGCGTTAATTTCTATGTAGGATATTATCTGGACTTTAATCTTTATAAATTCCTGAAGCATTACCGTGCGCCTCATGGTCTCCCGCCCATACTTTTTGGTGAGGTGAGAAAGCCCGGGGCATACATAAGCGATTTTGACGGGCCGATTGTTCCCGGGTTTTTCCTGGATCTACTGAAAGTTTTGCATAAGAGGTACCACTTGCCGATTTCTATAACAGAAAATGGACTGGCCGACAGAAATGATAATTACCGCGCGTTTTATATCCTGACGCATTTGGTGGCTCTTTGGAAGGCACAACGAGAGGGAGTCAATATCTCAGCATATCTTGTCTGGTCATGCATAGATAATCTCGAGTGGACTCAGGGATACAGGCAGGAATTTGGGCTTATTCATATTGATCCGGTGACAGGGGAGCGTAGGGTAAGGCAAAGCGCATATATGTATAAAGAGATCATTAATTCCCGTGGAATTGATGTGCAAAAGTTAATTGATATTTATATTCCGGCAGATCAAAAAGAAGAAGCCAGGAAATTAATAAACCACTTGTTAGAAAATTAAAGTAAGCCGGGGTAAAAATGTTTTTATTGCTTGGCAAGTTTAAATATATTGTCCAGTAGATCCTGATTGTTTTCTTTTTTCCAAAAATTCACGGTGACGCTCTACCTGTTCAATTACATCTTGGACTTTAACATGGCCTGGATCTTTGCCTTCTGAGATAGCTCTTACTCTTTTTACCAAAGTCCTTCTGATAACCTCAGCAATATCTGCACCACTAAAATGGTTAGATCTTCTAGCAAGTGCACTCATATCAAATTCGTCTTCAAATAATTGACTATCAGCTATCACATTTGCTTTTTTCATATGGATAGAGAAAATATCTGCTCTTTCAGGCTCAGTGGGTAAGGGGACTTCTATCGTAAGGTCAAATCTACCGGGCCGCAGAAGTGCAGTGTCTATTGCATCTAGTCTATTGGTTGCTCCTACAACGATGATATTTTTTCCTCGCTCCTCCAGTCCGTCCATATTGGTTAGAAGCACGCTTACAATTCTACTAGTCACCTCATTTGATTTATCTCTGTGAGAGGCCAACGCATCAAATTCATCAATATATATTACACATGCTCCATTTTCATTTGCTCTATCAAATACTGATTGAATGACTCGTTCAGTCTTGCCGTATAGAGAATGAAGCACGTCTCCAATCCGGACAACATAAATATCCGCGTCTGCTTCTCTGGCTAGTGCTTTTGCAACAAGCGTTTTACCTACACCCGGTTCTCCATAAAGCAGGACTCCTCTTGGGGGGTGAGTACCTCCCCGTGTAAAAATCCCGGGATTTTTCAATGCCAGTACTACTGTTGCCAACTCTTCTTTTACTACTGTAAGTCCTCCTACATCTTCAAATCTTACATTTGGCCTTTCTTTGAGCACCATTTTGTCCACTTCT
>DATLNW010000048.1:0-8836 GCA_035536575.1 Lysobacterales bacterium | reverse complement strand
TAGGTATAGTGTATATACGTAAAAATAGAGATGATTACCCTTACGACAAATTTACAGAAATTATTGAAGCGGCCTAGACCACGTTACCCATTTTATTGAGGCTAATTCAACTATCTAATGGTTCGATTCATATTCTCCTTAATAAAAATATAATACTACTTTTCTCCTTGACTTGCATTTGTTCATTTGAAATACTCATGTAGATGAGCAAAAAGTCTAAAATCGCGCATGAAACACTCAGTCATAACTCTACCATAAGATATAGGCAACAAAATAAATTAAATAAACACAAATGGATAATAAGATTTGTTCAGGCGATTTTTTGGCTACTTCTCTTACTTATAGTCTATCTTTCACTTACTGACACAACAGGTACTAACGAGTTATTTATGCCATAAGGTAATTAAAATCACCTACGCTTTTTAGTAATTTTCTCCTTGACTTATTTTGGGCTTGCAATTAAAATGAAAACATAAGATTATGGCGAGCTTCGCTCCTGATATAATTACCCAAATAGGTCCCCTACCTATTACCAATACGCTTTTACACACACTCATCGTAGATGGGGTACTAATTGCGTTGGCTTTGACTATTTACAAAAATTTGAAGACAATCCCCCACTCACTTCAAGCCATAATAGAGCCCGTAATTGAGGCAATGTACTCGCTGACTGAGTCAATCGCCACCAGTAAGATTGCAACACAGCGCATTTTTCCATATGTTATGACATTTTTTCTTTTTATACTTACTGCAAATTTCACTGGTCTTCTACCGGGTGTCGGAACAATCGGATTTCATAAAGATGGTGCAACACATTCACAGGCAATAAGCAAGGCACATGCGACTGAACCCGCTCATGAGGAGAATACAGTAAATCACGAAGCAACGCCAGTTGGAAAGGAAAAGGCAGTAGAACACACATCAGACGCAGCACACACTGAAGCCTCTTTTATTCCCTTACTTCGCGGCGCGACAAGTGATATAAATCTCACGCTTGCGCTTGCAATTATTTCAGTAGTTGTAACTCACATGCTCAGTATTCAGGTAACGGGGATTAACGATTATCTGGCACGCTATTTTTCCTTTAATCCGATTAATTTATACGTAGGTCTTTTGGAATTGGTTGCTGAAGTTACCAAAATAATTTCTCTATCGTTCAGACTTTTTGGTAATATCTTTGCAGGAGAGATTGCACTTCACACGATTTCAAATCTTGTTGCTTTCGTCGCTCCGCTTCCATTTCTTCTTCTTGAATCAATAGTAAGTATTGTTCAAGCTCTTGTTTTTTCTGTTTTGACTCTCGTTTTTATGGCGGTACTCACAACACCGCATCATAACGAGGCACATGAGGGGGTGAGTCACGCATGACATTTACATTAACTGGAGGAGCAATTATCGTTTTTGGAGGAATGTTCCCGGCTCTCGCAATCCTTTGGATTGGAGGAAAAGCTATGGAGGCCATAGGTCGTAATCCTGATGCAGCTGGAAAAATTCTTCCGCCGATGCTTCTCTCACTGGCGTTTGCTGAGGCTATTGCTATTTATTCACTAATTTTAGCCTTTACAAAGTGACAAGGACGAAAGTCCGCTGTCATCCTGAGCGTTAAGCGAAGGATCTCATGAAACAAATTTGTAAGATGGGATTCTTCGGCTTTGCCTCAGAATGACAACGTGTAACTTTTAAACTTATGGAAATTTTAAAAAACTTTGGATTTGAGTGGACTCTTTTTGCAGCGCAAATTGTAAATTTTCTGATTATATTCTGGCTTTTAAAAAAGTTTTTGTATAAGCCTGTACTCAAACTGTTGGGCGAGCGAAAGAAAAAAATAGAAGATGGATTGAAAAATGCTGAAAAAGCAGAAAAACTTTTGGCGGAAACAGTCCAAAGAGAAGAGGAAATCTTAAAAAAAGCACAATCTGAAGCGAAAAAACTTCTTGATGAAGCAAGGACGCAAAGGGAAACAATGCTCATACAAAGTGAGGCGGAAACAAAAAAACAGGTTGCCAAAATGATTTCAGACGCACGGGATCAGATACAATTTGAAGCAACTGGGGCTTCTAAGAAACTGGAAATACAGGTGAGCAAACTCGCAATCGAATTTTTGGAGAAATCACTGAAAGGTTTATTTGGAGATAAAGAGCAGGAAATCGTAATGAGAAGCGCTTTGAAGAAAATTAAAAATAACAAAGGATAAGTTTATTTATTGCAAAACTTACCTGATTGCTATATTGCTCAATTGCTATATTGCTAAAAACAACAATCGAACAATTTAACAATGAAGCAATGACACCAAACATATGAATAAAAAGTTACTTAAACAACTATTATTAATATCTTATAAAAATGGTGAGCTAGATAATAAAACCATTGCGAAAATTTCAGAAAAGCTAGATCGGACACAACTTAAACAATACATTAAAGCCTTAAAAAGTGCTGAAAAATTGCACAATGTATATGTTGAAACTCCTTTTGCTGAAAACAAAACTGTCATGGAAAGCTTCAAGAGTATTTTTCCGGACAAAAAAATAAAGAATTTAGAAAATTCGTCCTTGATTGTTGGTACCAAAATTTCTTATAATGACGACATCTTTGAAGTAAGTCTGAAAAATAATCTCGATCAGATAGTAAGAAATATTGAAGATTATGATTGATTCACAGGATATTATAAAACAACTGGAAAAGAAATTGTCCACAGCATCACTTAGTACCAAAACCGAGCATGTTGGAATAGTTGAGGCAAATAACGATGGTGTTATAACAGCATCAGGTCTTTCAAAAGTTACCATGGGAGAGATGGTTGAGTTTGATAAGGGAGACCGGGGTTTTGTACTTAATCTTGGTGAAGAAAGTGTGTCCATCATTCTTTTAAGTACAAAGGCGGACATAAAAGAAGGAGATAAAGTCAAATCCCTTGGCGAGATTTTGAGTATTGAAGTCCATGAAGACTTGCTTGGGCGTGTAATCAACCCGATTGGTGCCCCGCTTGATGGAAAGCCAACAATTAAAAAGGGTAAAAGAATGCCCCTTGAGAGAATTGCTGCAGGAGTTGTTGAAAGAAGTCCAGTGGATACACCTCTAAAGACCGGTATAAAAGCAATTGATACGATGATCCCAATAGGGCGTGGGCAGCGTGAGCTTATCATCGGAGACCGGGGACTTGGTAAAACAGCTATTGCGCTTGACGCGATCATAAACCAGCGGAATACCGCAAAGGGACAAAAACCGGTGATTTGTATTTATGTTGCTATCGGCCAAAAACAAAGCTCTGTTTCACAAGTCGTAGACAGGCTAAAGCAGGAGAAGGCAATTGATAATACTATAGTTGTTGTTGCAGGCGCATCAGATCCTGCGTCTCTTCAATATCTGGCACCCTATGCGGGAACAAGTATTGCCGAATATTTCATGGAAAAAGGCGAGGATATACTTATTGTTTATGACGATCTGACAAAGCATGCATGGTCATACCGCCAGTTGTCACTGGTTCTCAAAAGACCTGCAGGACGTGAAGCATATCCAGGGGATATTTTTTATCTTCACAGTAGACTTCTTGAGCGCTCCGTTAGGCTAAATAAAGAACACGGCGGAGGATCAATAACCTCTTTACCAATCATCGAAACTCAGGCCAGCGATATCTCAGCATACATCCCAACAAACGTTATCTCAATTACCGATGGTCAGATATATCTCCAATCGGATTTATTCAATCTTGGCATTCGCCCCGCTATAAATCCTGGAAATTCTGTGTCTCGTGTAGGGGGCGCTGCCCAGACAAAAGCCATAAAATCCGTTGCTGGCAAACTCAGACTGGAACTTGCTCAATATAATTCTCTTGCCGCATTTGCACAATTTGGCTCCGAACTTGATGAAGCAACCACCAAACAGCTCGAGCGCGGCAAAAGAAGTGTTGAAATTCTCAAACAACCCCAATACTCCCCTCTTTCTGAGGTATTTGAAATAATTAGTATTTGGGCTGTAACCAACGGCCATCTTGATGATATTCCAGTTGAGGAAGTTGGGAGATTTGAAAAAGAACTACATGAACACATCACAACTCATGCAAAGAAATTATTGGAAAAGCTCAACTCAGGCGAAAAAATGGATGATGAGACTTTAGCACTTCTTAAGAAAACAGTTGAAGACTTTAAGAAGGGATTTAATACTAGTGATTAGTGATTAGGTATTAGTGATTAGTTTTAATAACTAAACCCTAAACCCTAAACCCTAAACCCTAAACCCTAAACCCTAACGCTATGGCAAATATATTAACACTAAAAAGAAGAATAAATGCAGCAAAAAACGTTTCAAAAACGACCAGAGCGATGCAGATGATTGCCGCATCAAAGCTTAAAAAAGCACAAGACGCAGTAACGTCAAGCAGGCCATATGTTTCAAAGATTTCGCATATCATGACAGATTTACTTGAGGAAACAAAAAATAGCTATTCACATCCATATCTAAAGACCGATTCAGCAAGTGACAAAACATTACTCCTGGTCCTCTCCCCTGATAAAGGACTTTGCGGAAGTTTGATTACCAATCTGGTAAAAGAATTTATTAAGTTCCAGGAAGCGACTCCAGATACGGAATATATCGTAGTTGGAAAAAAACTCGAGGGTCAAATTGTTCATTTCACAAGTGAAATTGTTGCTTCATTTCCATTTGGAACAACACTTCCTAAATTTGACCGGGTATATTCACTTATCAAAATAATAGAGGATTATTATGGAACAGGTAAGGTCTCATCAGTTAAAGTATTAACCGCCGAATACACCAGTATATTTACACAAACTCCAAAAATAATTCCGCTTTTACCAATAGCTCCGGAGGACTCAGGGCAGGAGGAAAAAAATTCACAGGACTTTTATCTTTTTGAACCCGGTAAAAAAGAACTTTTGGATTCTCTGATCAAGCATTATTTAGAAATGACTTTATATTTACAACTGATAGAAAGCTATTTGTCCGAACAGGCAGCCCGCATGATGTCAATGCAAAACGCAACAAATAATGCAAATGATATAATTGATGATCTGCAGCTTGAGTACAATAAGACAAGGCAAGCAAAAATAACAAGTGAGATTCTTGATATAACAGGAGCACAAAATTATGGCTGATACAAAAAAGACAAACAATCAGGGAGTAATAATTGCAATAGCAGGGCCTGTCGTTAATATCTATTTTGAGGGCGATCTTCCGGCTGTTTACGAAGCGCTTACGGCTGTGCTTCCTGATAAATCAGAACTCGTTTTTGAAGTACAATTTCTGATTGGCAACCACGAAGTAAAAGCTCTAGCTTTTGGTTCAACTGATGGACTCTCACGTGGCATGAAAGTGACCAGAACTGATAATCCGATCAGTGTTCCGGTTGGTGAAAAAACACTTGGTAGAATTTTTAACGTGCTGGGTCAGCCAATTGATGGTAAGAAGTTTGAGACCAAGGAAGCATATCAGCCAATCCACAAAGCTCCTCCGACTCTTGCTGAGCAGCAAACCAAACCTGAAATGCTTGAAACAGGAATTAAGGTTATTGATCTTATAGCACCTTTCTCAAAAGGTGGAAAAACAGCGGCATTTGGTGGTGCAGGAGTTGGAAAGACGGTTGTTGTTAAGGAACTTATCCGCAACATTGCTACAGTTCACAAGGGACATTCTGTTTTTGCAGGGGTTGGAGAGCGAACACGTGAAGGAACTGACTTATGGCTTGAGATGGAAGAAGCCAAAGTTATGGACAAAACGGTCATGGTTTATGGCCAAATGAATGAACCACCAGGCAACAGACTCAGAGTAGCCTTAACTGCTTTGACAATGGCTGAGTACTTCAGAGATGTAAAAAAAGAAGATGTGCTTTTGTTTATCGACAATGTATTTAGGTTTGCCCAAGCCGGCTCTGAGGTATCAGCACTCCTTGGACGCATGCCAAGTGCTGTTGGCTACCAACCAACTCTTGCTAGTGAAATAGGAAGTCTTCAGGAAAGAATCACATCAACTCTCAAAGGCTCCATCACTTCAGTCCAGGCTGTATATGTACCAGCTGATGATTACACTGATCCTGCCCCCGCAACTATTTTTGCTCACCTTGATGCGACCATCACCCTCGAGCGATCACTAGCTGAGCAGGGCCTTTACCCGGCAGTTGATCCGCTTACGTCATCATCACGAATTCTTGATCCAAATATTGCAGGAAAAGAGCATTATGAAGTAGCACTCGGGGTACAGAAGGTATTGCAAAGATATAAAGACCTTCAGGATATTATTGCTATCTTGGGAGTGGACGAGTTATCAGACGAGGATAAATTGATTGTGGCTAGAGCTCGAAAGATACAAAGATTCTTGACTCAGCCAATGTTCGTTGCTGAGGTGTTTACAGGACAACCCGGAAGATATGTAAAAATTGAAGATACAGTCAAAGGATTTAAGGAAATATTGGACGGTAAGCACGACAGTCTCCCGGAACAGGCGTTCTACATGGTTGGTACAATTGACGAAGCTGTGGGGAAAGGAAAGAAACAATAACGAATAACCTATGACTAATAACATTTGTTATAAGTTATAAGTTATAAGTTATAAGTTATAAGTTATTACTATGTTTCTGCAAATAATTACTCCTGAGAAAACTGTTTTTAATGAAGAAATTGATGAAATTCTTGTTCCAACAGATAAGGGTCAAATCGGAATACTTCCCCATCACATAAATCTTGTTACCTCACTTACGCATGGAGAAATGATAATTAAAGCAAACGGTAAAGATCGTGTTCTGGCAGTAACTGGTGGATTTTTGGAAATAAAGAACAATAAGGTTACAATTCTCGCAGATTATGCAGAACATGCTGAGAATATCAACACTCAACAGGCACTTGAAGCCAAAAATAGAGCTGAGGAGATACTTAAGAACAAAAAAGATATTCTTCCTCAAGAAGACTTAATAAGGGCACAGGCTGAATTGCGTAGAGCTCTTCTTGAACTAAACATCGCAGAAGGCCATACAAAACGCCACAATCGATCCCGCTAATTGCCATCTGACAAGAATTTATCTAAAATAGCATTAATGCGCCGATGTAACTAGTTTCCGCCAGAGGCGGATCAGCCTTTGGCTGAGGTAGACATGCCCGCCAATTGCCAGCATAGCTCAGTTGGTAGAGCAATGCTTTCGTAAAGCAGAGGTCGTGGGTTCGACTCCCACTGTTGGCTCAGTATGGCAGGCGGGGTAACTCTTTCGTAAAGAGTAAGTCGTGGGTTCAAATCCCACCATCGGCTCACTACGTTCAAAGTGCTAATTGCGCCTCCACATTTACCTCAGGTATTGATTTGCCATTCTAGCGTATACCTCCTCTGAGGTAGGCACAGATTCATACGCATATTTCGCTTCTGAAAAGAGTCCAACCAAATACTTCTTAAATCCCGGTATGGCTTTATCCAAAGTTTCAATCCATAATACTCGCTTAGCTCCAATACGTGTCTCGTATGATTTATCCTTAGGATCAGGCGCTCCTTCTCCTGACCAAAGAGTATGGTAAATCTCAGCTATATCTTCTGCTTTAGCAACCCCACTGTATTCACTCGATAATGCCCCCTCTGCTAGGGATCCTTGCATATGCTTTCTCTGTATTCCTTCGTCAACCACATTGGGCATTAAAACCTGATCCTTATATATAAACCCGGGTAGATTCAGTTGAGCAAACACCTTCCTAAAATCTCCTGAATCGAGCGCGGATAACGCGTGGTCCAAATGATGTCCCATCTCATGATGCCACGTATCTCTTAAGCCATGATGGCCATCTGTGACATCAATCGCGAGAATTCCAGGAATTGCGGCTTTCATATATGCTATGCCTGCTGCTTGTCCTTTATTTATAAAAATGTCATGAGCAAAAACCACATCTGCTATATTTGCATATTTAATCACCTCCAATGGGGTGATTGAAATTTCGTTCATTGTGCTTAACATGGCACTTCTTGTATATTCGAGATCTTCTTGTTGTACCGGCACAATGCTCATTCCGGTTTCTGGATGTATTTTGGACATATATAGATTCATTCCAAGAGATTCAAAAAAAGGACCTGCTGCTTTTTCAATATCCGTTATGCTTTCTGCTTCCAGAATTTGATGACTGACTTCTAAACTCGGACGGGCAAAACTTAAGCCTTCTAACCCTTCCTGGCGATAAAGCACCATGGATTCTGTTGATCCTACTTCAGGATAAATCCTAGAAGCATATTCGCTGCTACTTGGAGTGGGGTATTGTTGTTCTAGTTGCGTAATTTTATCGGGACTTAATAAACTGTTGTCGGGGTCATAATTAGAACGTCCATGGCTGGATGATCCCTGTTCACCAGGTGGACTTTGCAATGATCCAAGCAAAGTAGCAATCGATAAAGCAGCAATTTTAGTTAGGGCTGGTTTTATTTTCCATCTCCTATCTGGAATTGGTGAGCTTTCGCGTTGATTAGCAAGCTCTTCGTCATGCGGAGGTAATGATAATCTATCAGAACTATCGCCAGACATTTCAGACATACATACATAATAGTACCCTGTTAAAGCTGTGTCAAAGATCTACTACCTTTCAGCATTAAAAGATTAGTGATTCTCATTGAACTGAGTTCCCTTGCGCACCTGCGTTAAAATAAGATAAAATCTAGTGGATATAACATATTATAAATGTATGAGATCGAGACTTAAGCAAAATATAAAAAAACAAAATACCAAGACCTTGATTGTGATAATTGGGATTATAGCGGCTATTGCAATTTTTGGGACACAGTTGCTTGTGGGTTTTGGCACTTTGCTCAACAAATTAAAAACTGATGACACTTCAATAACTGGAACTCAAGGCGTTGATTA
>DATLNW010000047.1:0-3636 GCA_035536575.1 Lysobacterales bacterium | reverse complement strand
TTTCATTTATTAATGCCCTAGATTGGTAAATTTTCTAAGTCCTATTTTCCACTGGTAGTGAAAAAATATTCCAAGCAGGATAAGCCAAAAAATCTGAAAACCTATAACAGATATGAGCGCTGGCTGAGATAACTTTCCCTGGATAGCAACTACCGGAAAGTAAATAATATATGGAAAGGGTGAAAGGTATGCTATTTTCTCAAGAATTCCCGGCAATAAATTAACCGGAACTATGTATCCTGCGAAAATGACAATTATAGCATCAACGAGTAAATGCAATCCACGGATATCTGTCGTCCATAGTGCAGTTATCCCAACTATCATTTTAAAAGTAAAACAGATCATATATGCCAACGCTATAGCCATTGCCACTAACAGGAATTGATTTGGAGAAAATTTAAGTTGCAAAAAATTTCCAAAAATTATTGATAGCAAGAAAAAAAAGACAGTACCAACAATACTTTGAAAAATTCTGACGGGTATTTCTATATAAAATCTCTGCCAATAGTATGAAAATGGTTTAAGAAGACGTGAGGCAAGCTCTCCTTTTTCGATATCATCACGGAATATAGGGATCTCCGGATGGGTCATGAGGGTTCCTGCTGCCGGAATTAATAAAAAATAGTAACTTGTCACTGAGGAAAGAGTCCACCCTCCAAGGGAATTGTGACTAGCAAATACACCCCGCATGAAAGCTAAAAAAATCAATGCATTAAAAACATAAGTAAAAACATATATCAAAGGCCGTTCACGGTGAGCCAGTAGATATTGAAAATTTAGGAAGAAAATTCTGACATATCGCATATTTATTTTTTGTTTTTCGTAAAAACGTCTCTTATGATTTCTTCTATATTTGCTTCTTCGATATTTAAATCCACAACAGGGAATGAATCTAATAATTTTGATGCGACATGATTTGACTTTTCGCGGGGCACTGAAAGAATTGCTTTGGATCCATCCAGTTCCAATACCTGGCCAAGCCTGGAGAGCTTATTTTTTTCAACGGGTTTGGCAAATATAACACTTAGTGTCTTATTCTTTACATATTTTTTAACAATATCCGAAAGTGCGCCGTCATAGAGAATTTTTCCATGGTCTATGATGATCACCCGTTCACACAGCTGCTCAACATCCTTCATGTAGTGACTTGTAAGTAGAATGGTGGCGTTATAGCGCTTATTGTACTCTTTTATAAAATCGCGGAGCTTCTGCTGCATGACAACATCAAGTCCGATTGTCGGCTCGTCCAGAAACAAAATTTTTGGATTGTGAATTAGTGCTGCTATCAACTCACATTTCATCCTCTGCCCTAGTGACAATTTACGTACCTGAACTTGAAGAACGTCCTGGACGTCCAAAAGCTCAACCAGCTCATCCAGTGTTTTTTTATACACTGAATCTGATATTTCATAGATTTCTTTATTGAGAAGAAATGAATCAATGGCCGGTAGATCCCACCACAGTTGATTTTTCTGCCCCATGACGAGTGATATTTGCTTAAGAAAAGGATGTTTTCTCTCAAAAGGGGTGTATCCCATGACTTCAACCTTCCCACTTGTCGGATAAAGTAAGCCGGACAAACATTTAAGAGTAGTTGTTTTGCCGGCACCATTTGGCCCGATAAAACCGATCAATTCACCCTCCTCAATTGAAAAAGAAATATCATCAACGGCTTTCGCGTCGTAGTATTTTCTATTGAACAATGATTTTAGCGAGCCGGATAAACCAGGTTCTTTTTGATGTATTTTGTAATATTTGGTTAGATTGGAAACATTAATTATCACACATGCAGTATACCAAAAAAGAAGCTTCCCTCACATGAGAAACTTCTTTATTGTCTATTATTTATAACTATCTAACTGCTTTTTTAAGTGTTTTTCCTGCAGTAAATCCTGGTGCTTTGCGGGCAGCAAGAGTAATTTTGTCGCCTGTTTTTGGATTTCTTCCAACTCTTTGTTGTCTAGTTCTTATACTAAATGTCCCAAATCCGGTAAGAACGACTTTTTCCCCTCTTTTCATTGAATCACGAATTGTGTTGAGTGCAGTTTGGACTGCATCGCGTGCTGCTTTATTGGTAAGATTTGCTTTCTTTGCTACGATTTCGATTAGTTCTTTTTTTGTCAAAATAAATCACCTCGATTCTTGTCATCCTGAACGAATGTGAAGGATCTATTTAGAGATTCTTCGCGTTTGCTCAGAATGACGTAAAAATTGATTTAGCTTAACAATACAAGGAAAATGAAGTCTTGTCAAGAGAGGTTTTTCAAACAGTTGTCTCTGGGAAGACTGCGCGGAATTCACGTATCGCAGTTACTTTTACTTCACCAGGTACGGCCTGTGACTTACTTACTTCTTCCTGAATTTTTCGGGAGAGAAGAACAGTCTGATCATCATCAAGTTTTCCAGGATTTATTATAACTCTGAGTTCTCTTCCAGCTTCAAATGCATATGCATCCTCCACTCCTTCGTAATTTTTGGCAATCTGCTCCATTTCAGTAAGTCTCTGGCCATATTTTTGAAGATCTTCATACCTCGCACCGGGGCGTGATGCTGAAATTGCGTCTGCAACATGAACAATTACTGATTCAACGGATGAGAATGGCTTGTCCTCATGATGCTCCCAAACTGCGTTCACAATGGGTTCCGGGAAACTATATTTCTTCAAAAGATCAACTCCCAATTTAACATGTGATCCATCCCCCTCAATTATTTTTCCAATATCATGAAAAAGTGCACCAATTCTTACTATGTCTACGTTTGCGCCTATCTCGTGAGCTATGTGGACTCCCAATTTAGCGACCTCAAGTGAATGAACCAATAAGTTTTGTCCATATGATGTTCTATATTTCATTCTTCCCAATAGTGGATATAGATCAACCGGCAGATTGAAAATCTGAACTTCAGCTGCCAACTTTTGTCCTTCTTCAAGCATTATTTTTTCAAGCTCTTCTTTTGTCTGCTTTACAACTTCCTCAATTCTAAATGGCTGAACTCTCGTGTCTTTAAGAAGTTTCTCAAGTGAACGCCTGGCAACTTCTCGTCTGATCTGATCAAAACTCGACAGTCTTATAATCCCCTCTTCATCCAAATCAACATCAACACCTGTTGCCTGCTCAAAAGCACGGATATTTCTCCCTTCTTTTCCGATAATCCTTCCCTTTATATCTTCCTCTTCAACTCTGATTATAGATACTGTGTATTCAGGAACAAAATTTAGTGCACCGTGCTTTAGGCTATCAACCACTATTTCCTGGGCTTTCTTATCAGCAGTTGCTTTGGCTTCT
This sequence comes from Lysobacterales bacterium, assembly GCA_035536575.1. Taxonomy (GTDB): domain Bacteria; phylum Patescibacteriota; class Microgenomatia; order Levybacterales; family UBA12049; genus DATLDE01. Next base: position 352 of record DATLNW010000047.1, on the reverse strand, counting down.
TCTTCTTTCTCTTTTATAATCTTTGCCATCAGAGCACTTGCATCTTTTTCTGTTTCTTCAAGGAGTTTTTTCGTGGCTTCGTCCTGTGTGAGGCTTGCAGCTTTTTCTAATTTTTCAACGTATTCACGTCTTTTCTTTTCAACCTGTTGTTTTTCTTTTTCGACGTCTTCTTGTTTATTATCAAGTTTTTCCTGCCTTTCAAGAAGCTTTTTTTCAAGCTGAATAAGATCTTGCTGCGTAGATGTATCTGACATATGATTTAATTTTCCACTTTCTATCTATCATTTTCCATTTAATTTCAATTGACCAATTTTATATTTATATATCTATGGCAAACGGAACCTGGAAAATG
>DATLNW010000046.1:0-12779 GCA_035536575.1 Lysobacterales bacterium | reverse complement strand
TTACCATAAACTTCACTTGTCGATGCAAATAGAAATCGGGCGTTTTTTTCCTTCGCAAGATTTAATAAATTATATGTACCCTGGGAATTTACTAGGAGAGTCTCGATTGGGAAATTTATATAGCTTCTTACCGATTTTTTGTTGGGGCTTGCGGGAGATGCCAGATGATAAATCAAGTTCACTTCGGGGATCTGGGTAAGAGGTTTTGTAACATCGTGTTCGATGTAGTTAAATTTGGGGTGATCCATTAAACCAACCACATTTTTTTTATCCCCGGTTATTAGATTATCAACGCAATATACGGTATTCCCTTCCTCAATTAACCTTTTGCAGAGATGTGAACCGATGAAACCGGCACCACCAGCAACCAAAATCTTAAGCATATGTGTATCTTACTAAAGTTTGAGGAGTTTGGAAATAGTGTGGAATTATTTATTTTGTTTTTCCCGCTCCAAATCTGATTTTACCATCATCTCAACCAGATGCTTAAATGTCGTTTTTGGTTTCCAACCCAGAACTTTTTGGGCCTTACTTGAGTCACCAATCAAATAATCTACCTCTGCAGGTCGCAGGTGCTTTGGGTGATTTGATACTACATATTTTTCCCAATCATCAATACCTACTGTTTTAAATGCCAGCTCCACAAATTCCGCAACACTATGACTTTCTCCTGTTCCTATTACAAAATCCTCAGGAGATTTTTGCTGAAGCATCAAATACATCGCTTCTACATAGTCACCTGCAAATCCCCAATCTCTCTTTGGCCTTAGATCCCCAAGTTCCAATTTTTTCTGCTTTCCCAAGCTAATTCTTGCAGCTGCATTTGAGATTTTCCGTGTAACAAATTCTATACCACGTCTTGGGGATTCATGATTAAAAAGAATTCCGCTGCAGGCAAACATGTCATAACTTTCGCGGTAATTAAGAGTTATGTAGTGTCCATAAACTTTTGCAACACCATATGGACTTCTAGGATAAAACCGTGTTGTTTCTTTTTGTGGGGTTTCTGTTACTTTTCCAAACATCTCACTACTTGATGCCTGATAAAATTTAATTTTTTTATTTACTGATCTTATTGCCTCAAGAACACGGGTTACTCCTATTCCTGTGAATTCACCTGTTAGAACAGGTTGGTCAAATGATGTTTTTACAAATGATTGGGCTGCGAGATTGTACACCTCATCAGGTTCTGATTCTGTCAGTGCCTGCATCATGGAACTTTGGTCCAGTAAATCTGCAGATAGTAACTCGACCTTTTCCTGGATATCACGGATGTTTTCAATGTTTGGGGTACTTAATCTCCTGACAGTCCCATAAACTTTATATCCTTTGGAGAGCAAAAGCTCTGCAAGATATGAACCATCTTGTCCTGTAATTCCTGTGATTAATGCGCGTTTCATAATTTAAGGGTATCAAGAGTATCAAGTGTATCACGAGTATCACAAGCTTTCTTTATGCCTTTGATACCCGTGGTACTTGTGGTACCCGTGATACTTTTTATAATTTTATACTACGCCTCTCCAATAGTCCAGTGTATCCTGCAGTGTTTTTTCTATTGGTATTTCAGGCTTCCAACCGGTAAGTGAGCTCAATTTTTTACAGTCTGAGAAAATATCCGCTACATCACTCGGTCTCTGTCTGGCCGGATCATTTTCAATTACAATTTTTTTATCTGTTAATGATAGAAGTGTATCAAGTAACTCTTGCATGGAATGTGATTTACCGGAGCCGATGTTGTATACCTCTCCACTCACTCCCTTTTCCATTAGCATAAGATAGCCTTTTACGATATCCCGAACGTCTGTAAAATCACGTTTTGCCAATAAATTTCCGACTTTCAAAATTGGCTCCTGTTTTCCCTTCTCAATTTTTGCAATTTGCCCGGAAAAGGCCGGGACTACAAACCCGGGACCTTGCCCCGGACCCGTATGATTAAAGGGACGAACCCTGATAATATCCATTTTGTATGAAAGATGATACTGAAGACCCAAATAATCCTGGGCTATTTTTGAAACGGCGTATGGATTTGCAGGGCGCATAGGAGTTGACTCATCAATTGGCAGGTCTGATGCACTTATCAATCCATAAACTTCAGCTGATGAAACAACTAAAATCCTGGGCTTAAATCCTGAATTCCTTACTGCATTTAATAAGTTCATTTGAATTTCTATATTTCCAAGAACTACTGGTGTTGGATTACTAAAGCTATCAGCCGGGGAAGTTAATGCAGCTAAGTGATAAATCAAGTCCGGTTCTGTTTTATTAACAAGAGACAATACATCATCGGGATTTGAAAGATCTATTTTTTCGATTTTTACTTTTTCGTTTGGAGAATTATGCTCGGTAAGGGAGGTCCCGAAGATTTCATATTCATTATTTGCGGACAATAACTCTGTCAGATGCTGACCTACAAATCCCGTCGCTCCTGTAATTAATACTCTTTTCATTTTCCGACACCTATATAATTAATTCCTAAGCTTCTTATTTTCTCAGGATCATATATATTGCGCCCGTCAATTATTACTTTTACCCCCATCTGCTCTTTTACTTTTTTCATATCTAATTCCCTAAACTCATTCCACTCTGTTAAAATAACCATGGTCGATATTCCATTCAAGGCTGCGTAGGAATCTTCAAAATAATTAATCTTATCTCCAAAAACTTTTTTTACTTTTTTCATCGCTTCCGGGTCGTAGACATTAATCTTAAATCCTTTTTCCAGAAGAGCTTTGATAATGTAGACACTTGGTGCTTCCCTCAAATCATCTGTATTTGGTTTAAAGCTTAGTCCCAAGATCGCGATATTTTTGTCCTTTGAATTTTTGACAATCTTATCTATGACATTGTTACGCATATCAATATTCACCTTCTCAACCCCTTCAAGAAGACTGGTGTCAATACCCAGTGACTTTCCTATTTGAATAAGAGCTTTTACATCTTTTGGAAAGCACGATCCCCCGTATCCAACGCCGGGGTTCATAAATACCCGTCCGATCCTCTTGTCAATTCCCACGGCGTCCAGTACCGCCTCGACATTGGCACCTGTTTTTTCACTAAATTGGGCGATGAGGTTGGCGAAGGATATTTTTGTTGCCAACATTGCGTTTGCTGTATATTTTATAAGTTCTGCTGATGCGAGATCCGTAATAATATTCGGGGCATCAATCGGCTTATGAAGCTCAACCAACAGGTCAATTGCTTCCTGAGAATCCGATCCGATAACAACACGGTCAGGATTAAAAGTATTCTGAATTGCTGTTCCCTGACTCAAAAACTCAGGTACTGATGCTATGGCAAATTCTGTCCCCTCCGGCTTAACTTTTTCTATAATCTCTGCAATTTCATTATTAGTTCCGATTGCCACTGTGCTTTTACATGAAACAACAGTAAAACCATTGAGATTTTTTCCAATTTTTTCAGCAACCTCAAAAACAGTTGAGAGATCAGCGGCTCCTGACGCCTGAGGAGGAGTACCAACGGCAATAAAGACCACATCCGACTCTCCGATTGCATCTTTATAATCAATGGTGAAGTGTAGCCTATCCGCATCAAGATTTCTCTGAAGAAGTTCTTTAAGCTCTGGTTCATAAAATAGCGGGTCACCTTTTTTAAGCTTTTCTATCTTTTCAGGAGTCCGCCCCACAACCCAGACTTTGTTACCAAAATCAGCAAAAACAGCTGCCGTAACAAGTCCTACATATCCATGCCCGATAAAACTAATTGTCATAAATTCAAATCGAGTTTATCAAATAATTATATCATAGAATATTCATAGTTTTGCAATTTTAATTCTTGACATAGACATACAAATTGCATACAATATCTGTATGAACACACAAACCTTGAATATTTCTTTACCTAAAGACTTAGTCAAGAAAGCTGATGCAAGAGCAAAAAAAGAATACAAAAATCGGTCCGAATTGATGAAGGAAGCCCTCAAACGTTATCTAGATGACCGCGAAGAGTGGGAACAAATTTTTAAAACCGGGCACGCTGCAATGAAGCGAATGGGAATCAAAAGTGAAGAAGAGATAAACGAAATTGTTTATGAGTTCCGCCACGGTCGCAAATCGCACTAAAATTGTCCTTGATACAAATATCATAATCTCCGCAATTGGCTTCGGCGGAAAACCCAGACAGATCCTCTTGCTTGTTTTAGATAATAAAGTTAAAGGGGTTACTTCCAATATTCTTTTGGCCGAATTAGATGAAGTAATAAACAAAAAATTTCCTGCACTTGAGCCGGACCTTGAAAGAATCACTAAAAAGATTAAAAAAAGATTCATTTTTGTTCACCCAACAGAAACGATGAATATTCAAAAAGACAAAGATGATAACCGGGTCCTTGAAGCGGCAGTTGAAGGAAAATGCAATTATATAATAACCGGAGACAAAGAACTGCTGGAACTGGCAGCCTATCAGAAAATAAAAATCCTAACCTCAGGTGAATTCCTGAAAATACTTAAGGACTAATTAAAAATAAACTGTAACAAGTCCTACATATCCATGCCCGATAAAAGTAATTGTCATCAAAATATTATAGCATAGAGTACGCTTTGAATTTTTTTGCTTAAAGTGCTAAGGGGAAACTATGCTCCTTGTCTAACAATTGTTTTAGGCGGAAATGGTTTAACCTCGGGAGGAAAAGTCTCTATTCCCGCTAACCAGTCTTCATCCTTAAATGCATCTTTGAGCACACGACGGCGATCTTCTGGCGATAAACGTGTGGCAGACGCTTTAAAAAAAGCTTCATGAACATCACGTACCTGCTCCTGTGTCAAATGCGTTTCTTTTCCGTATTCATCAAACCTTAACGAATTTACTGCATCATCAATAGTTGCGCCTACATCTCTTGTGAAGTCTTCATCTCTTTTTCTTAATAAACCTCCGAGTGCCTCACCCAAAGGATTTGATTCCCTTCTTGGTACTTCAGGAGCCTCTGTTGCGACTTCAGGTGCCTCTTGTACTTGTGCTGGTGGCTGAAGTCCTTCTCCCGTTTCTCCATTCATAGTTATACTGTCTCATTAATTTTTTATCTTGTCAATACTTTTCCGAACGATTTTTTTCTATTATAATGATATAGATTCCAATCCTTCTTCAAACGTTTTCATTTCTACACCAAGATTTCGGATTTTTTCATTATTTATCGATACATTCAAAGGCCTTTGGGCTTTGCCCGCAAAATATTCAGATCTTGTAGTTTTACTTATTAAATTTTTGTCCAAACCAAATCTTTCGGCAATTTGTATTGCAGCGTCATATGGCGTCAAACTCTGACTTCCAGTCACATGAAAAATTCCCGTCTTGTTGTGATGTATCAATACATCAATACAAACCGCGATGTCATCAATAAAAGTCGGCGTCATAGTATGATCAGTAATTGCTGCAACCGACTGATTGTTTTTTAGACGATCAATGATAGCCCGGGCGAAATCCTTTTTCAGATTAAATTCCTTTCTATAAGGATAAGCAATTCTCGCGATGATAAACGGCAGACCTGAATTTTTAACCACTTCCTCTCCTTTAAACTTTGTCGTTGCGTACCAATTTAATGGATTCGGGGTATCAGATTCTACGTATCCACCTTCCGGCGTATTCTCTCCATTAAATACAAAATCAGTTGATATATAGATCAATTTTTTATTGGTTGGTCTGCAGGCATTAACGACGTTTTGCACTCCGCCTACATTTATTTTCCAGGCATCTCCTTCTTCACCCAAACTTTTATCTGCCTCACATCCATCAACATCTGCCTTTGCCGCAAGGAGAATCACCACACCGTGCTCTGTATCATTTTTAACATTCTCAAGGCTTGCCGGATCAGTTATATTTACTCCATTTGTTAAGCTTAAATCATCAAAAGAATGTTTGTTGCCTAATAACTCTTTAATTCTTGAACCGACAAGACCTGATCCGCCAATCGTAAAAATATTCATACTCAAATATTTGCCTCTCTTCTCCACCGATCCAAAAGCAGTAAGGAGGCGATATTTGATGAGACCCGTATCTCACCTGTATCAATCATCTTCAGAGCTTTTTCAAATGGCATTTTTACTACTTCTATATCTTCATCTTCATCCAGATTTTGCGATCCTTCTGTCAAGTCTTCTGCATAAAATATATGTATATTATCATTGATATTTGCCGATGTATGGATTGTACTGATATGCTTCCACGTTTTTGCAATTAAACCTGTTTCCTGCTGCAATTCTTTTTTCGCACTCTCCAAAGGAGTATCTCCCTCTTCTATATGTCCGGCAACGGTCTCAAGTAAAACTTCCTGATATGAATCTCTGAATTGAGAAACAAGATAGATTTCGTCCTTTGCGCTAATTGGTAGGATAATAACAGTTGGAGTTCGCGAGAGAATGTCTTTTGTAATTATTTTTCCGTTTCTATCAATAGTGACTTTATCTACCTGAAAATATTTTGACTTAAAAGCCGGGTTTGTAGAAATAATTTTTGTGTTATTGTCCGTATTGCTCTTCATAATATTTTTGATATTCACCGGTCTTTATATGCTCCCACCATTCCCTGTGCTCTTTGTACCAATCAACTGTTTTTGCGAGATATTCGTCGAGACTATATAGCGGCTCCCATCCCAATTCATTTTTTATTTTCGACCAGTCAACATCATACTTTCTATCATGTCCCGGCCGGTCTTTTACAAATTCTATACTCGTCTCGTCCTTCCCCAAAAGCTTTACAATCTTTTTTGCGATTTCTATATTGGGATAAAGCTCTGTCATCCCCCCAACCAAATATGTTTCTCCAATTTTTCCTTTTTGTAAAACCATGTCAATTGCCCTTGCATGATCTTCAACATAAAGCCAATCCCGGACATATAATCCGTCACCATAAATTGGTATTTTTTTGTCTTCCAAAACATTTGTTATAGCAAGGGGAATTAATTTTTCAGGGAACATGAAAGGACCATAATTATTCGAGCAGTTGGTAATTGTAATAGGCAAACCATAAGTCGTGTGGTAGGCCCGCACTAAGTGATCTGAACCGGCTTTACTTGCCGAATACGGACTTCTGGGATTGTAATTTGTTCGTTCAGTAAATTTACCCGGATCATCCAATTCCAGTGCTCCGAATACTTCATCCGTTGAAACATGATGGAATTTTTTAATCTCGTTTTTAAGTGCGGCATCAAGAATTACCTGCGTCCCTATCACATTTGTTTGCATAAAAACTGCAGGTCCTGTTATAGATCTATCAACATGCGTCTCTGCCGCGAAATGAACAACTATATCAACGCCACTCATTGCTTTATTTACTGCTTCAGGATCACATATGTCTCCGTGAATGAAACTATAATTGGGATTTTTCTCAACCTCCTTAAGATTTTCCAGATTCCCAGCATACGTTAGCTTATCCAGATTTATGATCCGGTCTTCCGGATGATTCATAATCCAATATAGAATAAAATTGGAGCCGATAAACCCAGCTCCACCGGTAATAAGAAGTTTCATAGGTTTTACTTTAAAATACCTGACTCAAGCTCTTCCTTTGTATACTCAACCTGCTCGTCTTTCAGAGACGGATCGTAGGCCGGATCCGGGTAATTGATAAGCCATGCTTCCTCTGTTCCGATATTTTCAAGCCCTGTTGCGACATCTTTTGGGATGTACATACGGGTTGGAATTTCTGCATCCAGAATTGTTTCCGTCGGTGTCCATACTTGTCCGTCAAACTCGTAAGTTGTAATTTTCATTTTTCCTTTTATTGCAACGTATCGTGCACCTCTTACTCTGTGCAGATGATAACCCTTAAATGCCCCAGGCAGTGCAGCAGTCAGATAAACTTCGGTTTTATTATTTGTCTCTTTATCTTTGTAGAGCTCTATGAGGAAACCATTCTCCGCTCTATTGTGATCAAATGTTTGGACTTTTTTTGCATCTTCTACTTTTATATTACTCATACCTTCTTTTCCTCCTTTCCTGATTTTACCTTCTCGGCAATAAAATTATTTACTCTTAATAATCCATCAAATGTACCGGCATCCTCCCACCAACCATTCAGAACGCTTACTTTTAGCTCCTGAGTCTTAAAATACTGCATATATAATTCAACAATTTCAATCTCCCCCCGCGCAGAAGGTTTTAGATTTTTGGCAAATTGTGATGCCCTCTTATCAAAAATATAAATTCCAGGTACTGCATAGTTACTTTTTGGTTCACTTGGTTTTTCAACAACTGATAACACGCTTCCCGAGCTGTCAAATTCAACAACAGCTGACTTTTCAGGGTCTGTCACTTCTTTGGCAAAGATATGTCCACCGCTTTTAAAATTTTGGATGTGATCTCTGAAGTCATCTTCAAAAATATTGTCCCCCAAGATCATGGTTACATTTTCATCCTTTATAAAATCTTCCCCGACAATAAATGCATCAGCAAGTCCCCGTGGCTCGTCCTGAATTTCATAAGTAAATTTGGCTCCGAAGTCGCGGCCTGAACCTAAGAGATTGAGAAAATGGCCTGCGTAATCAGGCGCAACTATAATAAGTATATCCTCAATTCCTCCCTTTATTAATGTTTCAATAGGGAAAAAAATCATCGGCTTGTTATAAACGGGAAGCAGTTGTTTTGATGTAATTTTTGTAAGTGGGCGAAGTCTTGTGGCGCTTCCCCCGGCCAATATAATTCCTTTCATGCGCCTTCGCCTGCCTTTCTAAGCTTCATAATGTTGTTCTTATTTTTTTGTTTGATTAATTTTTTTTTCATATGCTTCGGCAGCATGACCCGTCCGTAGCTTTAGCGTAGGTGGGTCATAATTATGTATTAAAAACTACCATTGATACTGCAAGTCCCAAACACCCAATTAGAGCATATTCTATCACAATTTTAGTTGTTAAATCATGATCAAGCAAGTGGTGTACTATTGCAAACAGGAAATAAAAACAGGTAGTTCCAAATACCGCATAAAGTTGGATTTGTTTATTTCCTGATGCCAACAGCACCAAGCCCAGTCCGAGAATCTGAACCAAAGTAAATGCTATATAATATCTAAAATGATTTTTTAAATTTGCTTTGATCATAAAATAGCCCCGCTTCCAACAATTATAACAGCCGTCAGAAGAACTACCAGAAAGATAATGTGATCTAAATTATGGACAACTATCTTTGAGATTCTTTTTCTCTCAATAAATATCATTTCAAACACTAAAACAACTATGAATAAACCTAATATAATTACTGACATGTTATTAGTACCTGATTTAGTATCAATCAGGGGTTTATTGACAGACGCTGCAACTACTGTTTGGGATTTTTGCTCAGAAACTCGGTCTTCTCTTACTTGCGCAGTGGAGACTGCAGGAGTGGGAATTGCCACCGCGGGTTGAGATACCGCAGCTACCTCACCGGTTGCCGTGTACTTACTTCCAAACTCCTGAACCACCAAAACTGTCTCAGACCCGGTGAGCGTTCCGGATGCTATTGCAAATCCGATTTCATTATAATTTGGTGAAAGCAAATTTTCCCTGTGTGTCGGGCTTGCCATCCATGCATTGGTTACATCTTCGGCAGTATTAAAGCCGCGTGCCAAATTTTCTCCTGCATACTGGTATTCATATCCTGCGTTTTTTATAAAGTACCAGGGAGTTGTTCCATCAGGCGCTACATGTGCCCAGAAATTTTTCTCAAACATATATGTAGCTTTTGACTGGGCAGCTGAAGACAGTTCCGGATTAAGAGTGAGCGGCTTAAGCCCTGCCTCACTTCGCCTCTCATTTGTTAAGCGGACTAAATCATCAACATCGATGTTGTATGAAATCCCCAGAACACTCGGATACTCCCGCTGCAACGGAGGGAGGATGTGTACCAAGCCTAAAAGAACTACTATAAATATTGCAAGGCTTTCATGGTGAAGAATTTTGGGGCGGTGCCCGTTGGACTCGTGCGGAATAAAAATGTGACGTAGGAAGTTGAACATACATTTAGTATAGCAAACTAATAATGTCAAGAATATACCGGCTCGACTATTTCTCCAATTCCCCCTCCATTTACCGGAATTTTCAGCAGAAATCCCAAAGCATTTGCAATAGAAACCCCCACTCTGAGTCCTGTAAAAGATCCCGGACCCGGATTTACCTTTATTTCAGTTAAATCCTTTAAGGTCAATTTATGATCTTTTAATAATTTTTCCGCCATTGGTAGTACGGCTTGCGCTTTATGATGATCAAGTATCTGCTTTTTAGTAAATTCTTTTCCATTAATTTCCACTCCCACTACTACTTCTTTATTGCTTGATGTATCGATAACTAATATATTTTTAATTGTTTTCATACTTAATACTAAATACTTTATACTAAATACTTATCTTTATTGCGCCGTTCCTCAAGATTTTCCACGGCATGGTTGAGCAATCAATTACGGTAGAAATATTGTCATTCCCGCGCAGGCGGGAATCCATGGATCCCCGATCAGGCCGGGGATGACTATTGAACTGCAAAACATAATCAACCAATTTTACCAGCTCAGGATCTAAATCTTCAAATTTATATGGCGATGGTCCTCCTGCAAAATTCGCGGAGGTACCGATAATCGGAACTCCCACCTCTTTTATTATTTCCTGAATGAGGGAACTGTCCGGCATTCTCAAACCTAACGTATCTCCTCCTCCACGGACCAAATCAGGAACTTTTTCGGTCTTACATGGCAGGACTATAGTTAATGCCCCCGGCCAGTAGGGTTTTATAAGCTTTTCCACCACTATATCCGGGACATCTAACCAATAATTTTTCGCCATTTCCAGACCTGAGACTAAAACAGGGGTAGCTTTTGTCTCGGGTCTTCTTCTTATCTCAAACAATTTTCCAGCTGCTTTCTCATCATCAATTCGGCACCCGATTCCAAAAGCCGTATCAGTCGGAAATATTACAATACCGCCATTTTTTAAGATATTTACTGTCTCTTTTTGTTGTTTATCCATGGTTTCAAATTGAAGTATATCAAATGTTGCCAAATTTTATTAAATATGCGATACTTTATCTGCTCTGCCATATGGAAAGTAAAGACAAAAATTCCAAGGAAACAAAATCCCCGATTATGCATAGCTTCAAAGGAGGCAAATCGTCTCTTTCTCAAAAAAAGGTACTGGTGATATTTATTGCTTTATTTTTATTCGGTGCAGGAACTGGATATGGGCTCAGCACTTATTCAAGCCAAACAGGCAATAATGTACCTATTCTTCCAAAGAATAATGGTGCCACAACAGGTAAAATATTCGGATCCGATGATACCAAAACTTTTAAAGATGTTGCTGAGGGAAAATTGGAAGAGGGAGGAATTGAGGGAGAAGGGCAGTATCACCTAGTCCGCTCGGAAGATGAAAGCCAACATGTTTACGTGACTTCCTCAACTGTTGATCTTTCTAAATTTATTGGCAAAAATATTAAAGTTTGGGGACAAACTCAGACAGCCCAGACCGCCGGGTGGCTGATGGATGTTGGACGGGTTGAGGTAAAGTAAATGATTAAATTAGACAATGTTTCCAAAAAATTTGGCACAGGCACTGCATTAACCGACGTAACCTTTTCAGTTGATAAAGGTGAATTTGTGTTTCTGGTTGGTCCTTCAGGATCGGGTAAAACAACACTTTTCAGGCTGATCACACGTGAGATGACTCCAACTTCAGGAACAATTCATATCGGAGAATGGAATATCGGCAATCTTTCCAAAAAACACATCCCGCACCTAAGAAAAAGTATAGGTGTTATATTTCAAGACCTTAAGTTATTAAAAGACCGGACTATATTTGAAAATATTATGCTACCCCTTGAAATGGCCAATGCAGGTGAGCAAAAATCAAAGGAGAGAATTGATGAAATTCTTGAACAGGTTGGAATACTTGAGCACAAGCACAAATTCCCAATCCAACTCTCAGGAGGAGAACTTCAAAGAGCTGCAATTGCAAGGGCACTTGCTTTTTCACCCGAGATTATCCTCGCTGATGAACCGACGGGAAACTTGGACACAACAACTTCATGGGAAATTGTTAAATTGCTTCAGGATATCAATAAAAACGGTACTACTATTATTATGGCAACGCATAATACGGAGATCGTGAATAGCCTTTTAAAACGTGTTGTGGTTCTTGAAAAGGGTCGTTTGGTTGATGATCAACAAAGTAAAGCTCCAAAGGAAGAAGAAGCCCAATCATGAAATCTGTCAAAACCAGCTGGAAACAAATAAGAAGAACTCCATATCAGGCCTTAACTGCTGTGTTTGTCATGATGCTTACCTTTCTGTCAATTTCGGTTTTCTCTTTTATTGTTTTTGGCTCATCAATTGTAATTAATTATTTTGAGTCCAAGCCTCAAGTTACTGCGTTTTTCAAAGATGAAGCAAAACCTGAAGAGATTACTCAGCTTGAAACCAACTTGAGACAAACTGGGAAAATATCATCAGTGCGTTTTGTATCCAAAAAAGAAGCTCTTGAGATTTATAAAGAACAAAACAAAGATGATCCGCTTCTCCTTGATCTTGTCACCGAAGACATACTGCCGGCATCTCTTGAAATATCAACCCGGAAGATAGATGACCTGAACTCTGTTTCTGATGCTTTAAAAGGATCTCCAATTGTAGCTGAAGTTATTTATCAAAAAGACATTGTTTCAACTCTTAGCAAATGGACCAATGCAATCCGCATTATTGGCACATCAGTAATTATCGTACTCGCACTTGTATCAATATTTATCATGATGATGGTCATTGGATTTAAGGTTTCACAAAAAAGAGATGAGATAGAAATTATGAAACTCCTCTCAGCAA
>DATLNW010000045.1:0-21670 GCA_035536575.1 Lysobacterales bacterium | reverse complement strand
ATATAAGTAAAGAAAGAGATCCTAGAATGTGGAAAAAATGGGAGCAATCAGGCGCCACAGAAACTTTCGAGGGGGGGGTACTTAGAGGATACTCCCGAATATTAAACGATAGTGGAGGATTACCAATTGAGGCACATGCATTGCATTTTGCAGGACCAGCCAAAGGAAATTCAGTAATTGGTGTAGGAAGAGAAATTATTAACGAAGGACCTAGGTGGTCTGTGTCAAGACCAATTTTTTCAGTAGTGTCACCAGGACACGAATATAGCCTTGGGCAGAGAATTAAAAAATTACCAGATGGGACACGTACGCTAAAATCAGTTTTTGGAAAACGTTAAATTTGTTCTCTGTTTATTTGTTAACCAAAATCTCTTCAAGATACTTGTTTTACTTTCCCTGGAAGACTATAATTAGAGCAATTGAATGGAGCCGAAGAACACACAAAATAATCCTCAAAATTCCCAAAGCACCCAAATGTCTCCGGATCATGTTTCTTTCATTGCGCTTGGTGGACTTGAGGATGTTACGCGCAATCTTTATGTCTATGATTATAAAGATCAGATCTTGATCGTTGATTGTGGACTTGGGTTTCCTGATGAAACAATGCTCGGGGTTGATCTGCTGTTGCCTGACATTACATATCTTTTGGATATAATCAAAACCAAAAAGAAAAAGATCATTGGTATGGTTCTGACCCACGGGCATGAAGATCATATCGGTGGTACGCCTTTTATTCTGCCTCAGCTCATGCCCTCAGGACGTGATGATCTGAAATTCCCGGTCTATGCATCGCCTCTTACAGCAGCACTCACCAACGCAAAGCTCAAAGAATACAATTTGCCTTTTTCAGTAAACACTGTTAAATTTACTGATCCGGAAGTCAAAATTGGCCCATTTAGTGTTAATTTTATACATGTTACTCACTCAGTCCCAGACAGCGCCAACTTTTTCATAAAGTCCCCTGTTGGGAATTTTTTCCACGGCAGTGATTATAAGTTTGACCTCACACCTGCCGATGGGCAGCGGTCAGAATTTATAAAAATCAACAAAGCAGCAGAGGAGGGGGTGCTTGCGCTTATTTCAGATTGTCTTGGATCGGATAGGCCGGGGCATACCAAATCCGAGGCGAATTTGGGTCGGAATTTCGAGCGGGCAATGCGTGAGGTATCAGGCAAATTTATCATCACAACTTACTCATCCAACATCGCACGTCTCAATCAGGCCATCCATGCAGCAGAAAGAGTTAATAGAAAAGTCTGTTTTGTCGGAAGATCAGTTCTCAAAGTTAAAGAAATTGGGGCAAATTTGGGATATTTGAAAATAAAACCGGGAACTGAAGTAGACATGCGGGATCTGTCAAAATTTAAAAGCAATCAATTGATGCTTGTTGTTGCGGGGAGCCAGGGGCAGGAGAATTCTGCACTCACTAGAATTGCCAATGGAGAGCACAAAGATGTACGCATAGGTCCGGGAGATGCTGTTGTCTTCTCAAGTGACACAATTCCGGGGAATGAGATAAATGTAAACGCATTAGTTGATGCGATCACCAAAAAGGGGGCCCGCGTGATAGATTCAGATCCGAGCGGCTCATTCCATGTGTCAGGTCACGGTTCTAAGTCAGACCACGAACTTCTTGTGGCACTCACCAAGCCCAAGTACGTTCTTCCAATAAGCGGAACATACCGCCACATGGGATATTACAAGACCATGGCAGAAGACATGGGATATGAGAAAAAGAATATTTTACTTGTTGAGAATGGGCAGGAAGTCAGGTTTGGAAACGGTTTTGCAAAAATGGGAAACAAGATAGGAATCAGGAATATCTATGTTGATCAGGTGTCGGGCGAGGAGGTAGATAATTTTGTCATAAGGGATCGTGAGAGACTGGCAAAAGAGGGGATAGTGATAGTGATGGCAGAAATCAAGGCACAAGACGGTCAGCTCGCTGAGAAGCCAATTATTGTTGCACGGGGCTCCTCACTCGTTGATTCCAAGGAGATAACTGATTCACTGACTTCGGAGCTGGAAAAAGCACTAGCGCCGAACAAGGGAAGAGTTACCAACTGGGTTCATTTGCGCCGCACTGTGAGTGAAACAGCCCAAAGACACTTATTTAAGAAATTCCGCACCCGCCCCCTTATAATGCCCGTAGTTATAGAAGTCTAATTAATAGGTGTTAGCTTATCTCCTCTATAGATTCTAAAACTTTTTTTTCAACCTGCTTACTAAAAAGGACCTTGTGATGTCCATAGACATTTACCTGTATATTTTTTAGCGCTCCCTCTACATAGCTTGCGTTCTTTGCCCAAATATGATTATCATATTCAGGGAATATGGAAATGATTTGATGGTTCACGGTGGTGTGCCCTTCAAGATCATGAATAATCTTACTATCTTCCTGTAATTCATCGAAAGCATTCCGTGGTATAAGTTTCGCCAGTGCAGAGCCTGTAAAAGGGGTAGCTATTGCAACCATTCCCTTAACCCGATGATCTTTATTAAAATGTGCAAGAAGGTACTTCCCTATTAATCCGCCTTTGCTATGTGCGACTATAACTGCATTTTGTAGATTATGTTTTTCTATAACGTCCCGGATTGTTTTTGCACCGCCTGCAACATCAGGGATTATTTGTCCGAGTTTTGGAATAGCATGAACGGTAACCGCTCTGACGATTTTTGCAGAAGTCGGAATACTATGAAGGTTATATTTCAATTGAGGAACTATATAAACAGGATGACCAACATGTGAAATTTTGTCTCCCAGGTGTTTCATAAATCCCCATCTCAAAAGTATTCCGGGAATAATTATAATTGGAGCTTTTTCCGGGACAACATAACCCAAGTAATGCGAAGGGGGTGATGTATGAATTGTCATAGCCACGCCTCCTCTTATCATATGGTAATAGTCAGTAACCCATCCCTTAATATGTTTATGGAGATGCATATAGGTTTAGTATAACAATCATTTATTAAATAACACAAATGATGGCTCGCTTGACAACTATAGGATTTTTGGTATACTGTGGTCATGAACACGGAGATAGCCGGAGGTCAACCCGTTGAACCTAATCGTCTACAAAAAGAGAAGAATTGGGAGAACCTGCCCTTTAATAGATATTTTAGGGAAAGGTTCAAGCGAGGCATAAAAGAAGTAGACTTACCAGGGTTGGGACGAAGTGTCAGAATGATTGATGTTCTGCCACAGGGGCAGCCAACAGATGATGCAATAAAGGTCGTCGTTCCTGGTTGGACTGAAAGTGTAAAGATTCTCAAGCCCGTAATCCGCGCTTGGGTAAAGCGAGGAGAGCATGTAATTTCATATACGCCCGGAAAGTTGTTGAATCCCACAAGAAAAGATTATCCTGTGGTTATTTCGAATGCTATTCAAAGATTAGAAGACCTTCATGGCGGGGAAGAAATGGGAAGAGCTGCACTCGCTGATCAGAAAAAGCACGAATATTTTCCAATCCATGTCCAAAAAGCGCTTGAGCTTCTAGCTGTTATGAATACTTATCCATCAAAAGATAAAAAATTACATGCACATTCCCAGGGTTTGCCCATAGCCACCATAGCAGCATTATTACAGCCGGATAATATCGATAGTATTATTGGAGATTCAGGAGCTGGGACAATTGGAAAAGACAAGGTTTCAAGACTTGTGGTAAGGTTTGGGACACATCTCTCAGATAGTACTCTTCGGGCATTTAAAGGTCCAAAAGATGCCTGGAGGACGATTCTAGGGGGATATGGAGCAGTAAAATACGTGGCGCGTAACCGTACTAAAGCACTTCGTGAAGCCGGAGTTATTGCAACTTCTGATGTTTATCCTGCGTTGGATTATCTACATGAGCGATATGGTATTAATAGTGCGTTAATTATTCCTACAAAAGACCGACTTTTCCCTCAAGATCGTGTTATCTCGGCTCGTGATTTGCATGCAGAAGAAACAGGCTATTCTGTTGGGACCCATAGCATAAAAGGAGGACATAATGAAACATATGTCAGAGCGGAGAGGCAGGTAGCGTCTGTATCCAACGTCTGGAAACAGTTAGGGAAAAAACAGCCGCTTTAAGCGCTTGACAACTATAGGACTTTGTGCTATAATGTACAGGAATGTTTAAATCCCCAAATTATGACCTCTTATATAAAAAGCTATTTGCCTACAAATTCTTAAAGATCTATAATAAATAATATGCCCAAACGGCGAAGAAGCGGAAGGCGCAAGGCTTTCAAGTTTAAATTAAAAAAGAAAACCATTTATACAATTTTTGGGATTGGATTCTTCCTCACAGGTATTTTTCTTCTCATATCTTTTTTCAGCCCAAGTGAATCAACGGCTATCCTTACAGGCCAATTAAATGAAAAATTCGGCGCAGGTGCTTTCCTTGCTCCTTTTATTTTTATTTTTCTGGGATTTTTATTTTTGAACCTCAAATTCTATCTTTCCCGGATAAATGTCGTAATAGGTTTTATACTGATATTTATTTCTTTTATAAGTTTGCTAAAAACAGGCTCGGTTGGCTCAAGTATTTTTATTATACTTGAAGAGATTATCAGTAAACCCGGGGCAAATATCGTTTTTATCGCAGGGCTTTTGGTAGGAAGTATAGTCTTTTTTGATACTACAATTGATGAAATATTCCAAGGGATTGGAGCAGTCTTCACAACGATGAACAAACTAATCCCCAGAAAAATGTTTTCCTCCTTAAAAAAGGACAAGCCCTTGTTTGACAGGAACAAACCAATGACTATAAAAGGCGGGCGAAAAGAAGAAGAAATGGCGCCACTTAAGCAAAATCCTCCACCTGTTATTAATAAGAAGGAAGTCGAGTTGCTTCCTGAAAAATTGGTAAGCAATGTTCTCGGATCTGATGCTCCGGGTGTTTGGGAATATCCGCCATTATCACTTTTGTCAGAGGAACCGGGTAAAAAAGCAGAGCGGGGAGATATAAAGCAAATCGCCTCAACAATTGAAAAAACACTTGATAGCTTCGGTATAGCAGCGCACGTCACAGAAGTGAACCTTGGTCCTGCAGTTACCCAATACGCACTGGAAATTGCGCAAGGTACCAAAATTTCCAAAGTTACATCACTTAGCAATGACTTGGCTCTTGCCACTGAGGCCCCAGGTGGACAAATCAGAATTGAGGCTCCAATTCCCGGCCGGAACCTTATCGGCATTGAAATTCCAAATAGGTCGCTTGAAGTTGTGACTCTTCGCACAATGCTGGCATCAGCTGCAATGCAGAAGACAAAATCCAAGCTGACAGTAGCGCTTGGTCTTGACGTTTCAGGAAATCCGATAGCAGTTGATCTAGCCAAAATGCCACACGTTCTTGTCGCGGGAACTACTGGTTCTGGAAAATCAGTTCTTATTAATTCATTTATATCATCATTACTGTTCAGAGCATCACCTCAGGAAGTGCGTCTGATTTTGATTGATCCAAAACGGGTCGAATTCACAGGATACAACGGAATTCCCCATCTTTTAACTCCCGTAATTGTTGAATCAGATAAGATCCTGTCAGCCCTCAAATGGGCAATGGGGGAGATGGATAAGAGGTATAAAATTTTTGCAGAAAGAGGCGTCCGGAATATCGATTCGTACAACGAGCTTTCAGGATTTCAAGCGCTGCCATATATTGTTATTTTTATTGATGAGTTGGCAGACCTTATGATGTTTGCGCCCGTTGAGGTTGAGGATGCGATAGCGCGTCTTGCTCAGATGGCCCGCGCAACCGGAATTCATTTGGTTATAGCAACCCAAAGACCATCGGTAAACGTAATCACAGGCCTTATAAAGGCAAACGTGCCGTGTAGGATTGCATTCAGCGTTTCATCAATGATTGACTCGCGTGTTATTATAGATGCGCCAGGGGCTGAGAAGCTGCTTGGACGCGGAGACATGCTTTATATTCCACCGGACCAGGCCAAACCTACACGTATTCAGGGTGCTTATATTGAGAAGGAAATAAAAAAGCTTGTGGATTTTCTGAAATCCAGAAATTATCCTGTAGAATACACAGAGGAGGTTACAAATCAGCCGCTTATTATTAAAAAGGGAGGAAGTAGTGTCGGTGACGGAGGCAAAGATGGCGAGCTTGAAGAGGCAATACGTGTGGTCTGTCAATTTAACACAGCGTCAGCGTCATTCCTGCAGCGGAAGATGTCTATTGGTTATGCCAAAGCTGCACGTATTCTTGATCAGTTAGAAGAAATGGGAATTGTGGGAGCAGGGGAGGGGTCAAAGCCACGTGACGTTTTGGTGAGAAACGCTGAGGAATTTTTGGCTTCGCAACAAGGGCAACAGTAGTATGATTTACCATTTTCCAACTTCCATTTGCCATTGATTGTAAATTTATAAATTCGTCAATAAAAAAATAGGAAATAAATGGAAAATGATAAATGGTCAATGGAAAATTAATTTATGGTACGTTTGGAGCAAAGATTAAAAGATGCACGCATTCAGAGACATTTGACTCTGGAGCAGGCTGCCAAAGCAACCAAGATAAAACCACATTTTCTTGAAGCAATTGAAAGGGGTGCTTATAACGAGCTTCCATCTCCTGCATATGCCCGCGGGTTTGTCCGGAATTATGCCGATTTTTTAGGACTTCCAAATGCACAAGCTTCAGCACTTTTCAAGCGGGATTTTGATGAAAAAAAGTCAGTAAAAGTATTGCCGGATGGAATGGTCGCGCGCAATGATTTTGCCATTAACCGTGTGAATATAAGAAAAGTAATTATAGGAGTTTTTGTAGTCTTATTAGTTGTTATCTTCTTATTATTTCAGGTACGGGGAGTCTTATTTCCCCCTTCGATTTCTCTTTCTTCACCTAAAGCAGACTCTGCAGTAGCAAGAGACGTAAGTATTCTGGGAAAAACAGACAGTTCAGCAACCATCACGATTAATAATGAGCCTGTATTTGTAAATACTACGGGAAATTTTGAGAAAAAAATAACATTATTTCCCGGAAAAAGCGTAATAACAATAAAGGCAAAAAATAGATTCGGAAAAGAATCCACGCTTAAGCGAACCGTAAATGTTAGATAATATAGCGGGTTGTGCTAGAAAGAACACAATTGAGCTACATTGTTTCATTGACACGTTAGTTTTCATAGTATAACGTTAATAGACTATGATAGATCCTGTCCAAATTGTGTTGCTCCTGGTGATAATTGTGCTAACCATTCTTCTGGTAGTGTTGGGTGTTCAAGTTTACTTTATTCTTAAGGAACTCAGAAATACGGTCAAAAAAGCCAATAAAGTTTTGGATAACGCGAACTCAATTACAGAAAACATCGAAGAGCCATTGTCAGCAATTTCCTCCGTTGTCTTAGGTCTAAAGTCAGGCACATTCTTCACAATCGCTAAAGCAATTAATAGCCTTCTGGGTAAAGACCGTGAAGAGAAAAAAGACAGAGACTAATCTCAGTTATGGACCGCAAAGAGAATAATCACGACCACAATGGAAATGGCTTTATGCTCGGAGTATTCTTGGGCTCAATTGCCACTCTTCTTTTTACCACAAAAAAAGGTAGGGAAATCGTTAAGGACATGACCGAGCAGGGCCTAGAAAAATTCTCAGAACTTCAGGACAATATAGACAAGGCCGTTGTAACGGAAGAAGTTGAAGAGAATGACTATATAGAGCCTGTTGATCGCCCGGATCAGCCGAAAGAAATTGAAAAACCTAAATTACTGGCAAAAGATAAAAAGCCCGAAAAAAATCACTCAGAAAAAGAAGAAAGTATTCAGTCCCCCAAGCCTCATCGGGCAGTAAAAAGACTTTTTAGAATAAAGAAGAATTAGAGCCCGTATTTTTTGATATTGGCGTTGTGTTCATCAAGTGTCCTCGCATAGTGGTTATTTCCTGATTTATCTGAAATATAAAAAATATAATTTGTTTGCGCGGGATTAGCTACTGCATTGAGTACTTCATATCCGGGATTTGCAATTGGACCCGGAGGAAGCCCGGGATTGGTATAAGTGTTGTAGGGAGAGGTAATCTCAAGATCTCTAAAGGTCAAATCTTTTTTCCACCAGTCTTTTTCGGAAGCTTGATACCCCAGTGCATATTGAACAGTCGCGTCAATTTGAAGAGGCATGTCTATACGTAAACGGTTCAGCATTACCGACGCAACAAGTGGACGGTCTTCTGCATGCTTGGCTTCGCGTTCAACCAGAGACCCAAGAATGACAACGCTCTCTTTTGACAAATTGGTTCTTCCTGTATTTTCTATCTGAGAATATTTTGCTTCAAAGTTATCGCGCATGATTGAGATTACCTGCTCAATATTGACATCTTTGGGAAAGGAATATGTATCAGGAAATAAATAACCCTCATTTAGAATTAACTTTGATCTCCAGGACTCGTCATATGTATCAACTCTCTCCTTTAATATATCAGCAACCTCCTCAGCTCTTTTACCCTCAGGAATGACAATACGTACATCGTATGTTCCTGTCTGAAGAGCTTTTGCTATCTGAGTTGCACTCTGAGAGGGGGATAGGAAAAAATCTCCGGCTTGAATCTTACTATCAATACCCAATCTTCTTACTACCAAATAAAATACGACAGGATCTTTGATAAGGCCTTGAGTTTTTAAGTTATTGGCAACAGCCCGCACGCCCTCACCTTTTTTAATTGAAAAAGTTTGTTGGGTTTTGTCCCTTGGATTTACAGCTGATGCGCCATTTATCCACCACGCCAACATACCGCCAAATACCAATACCAGTATTACAATTAAAAATGAGAACTTCTTCATAGTATTTATATATTTTGATTTCCGCAGATTTTCTGCAGATCTTCGCTGGTATCCGTGATAATCGGTCATAAATCTGTATAAGTCTTAATATTCCAAGATTGGAAAATTCATAAGCGAATCTTTGGCCTCCTTGAGATTATACTCGCTCTCACTGAATAGTGTGTATATTGGCTTGCCAATTTCTGTTTTTTCTCCTATTTTTTTGTCAAGATATATTCCGCTTTTATGCTGCTTGGGTGCACCCAGAATTTTGGCAACAGCTGTTAAGCAGGTGCTATTAATTTTTTTGACAAGTGAATGTCTTTTACCTATAACCACATAAGAAAACTTACCCGGCAACATTTTCTCGCTCATTATACCAGAATTGCCTCCCTGAGCACCAATTATCTCCCTCATTTTTTTAAGAGCGTGCCCGGTTGACAATATGTATTCTGCCCATTTCCGGCCGGTACCGAATTCCTTTTTTATACTTTCTTGAAGCGAATGCGTACTTCCCTCAAGGCAGAGATCAAGAAGCGAGCCTGAAAGGTTTAGAGCTTTTTCTTCAAGATCCAAAGGCCTATTCTCTTTTTGCTCAAGCACCATTATCGCGTCCCGTGCTTCAAGAAGAGGCCCTATTCCCCGGCCGGCTGGCTCCTCTGTTTTATGAATTAAGACATTTATTTTAACCGAAAATTTTCTCGCTAAATATTCAAATTTCTCCTTAACCTTTTCTGCATCACTCCGCGTTAGAACTTTTACATGTTCGCCATATGGAAGATCAATTACAATATGATTTGAACCAAATGCAATTTTCTTCGCCATTATAGACACTAGAATTTTATCAAAACTCTCAAGTCTTAGAGGCTCCTCAACTTTTATGAGTTCATCATCGGCCGGGGCAATATCAACCCCCCCTCCCCAGACAATGCAGCCATTTGTTTTTTCAACAATTTTATATATCTGATTTTTGTTAAAAGTTACAGGGCTTATTACTTCCATGTCATCAGCAGTGCCACCGGGCGTTGTGATTGCACGGCTTGAGCTTTTGGGGATAATAAATCCTGCTGATGCAACAACTGGTACAACAATCATTGTAGTTCTTGTTCCGGGTACACCCCCGATTGAGTGTTTATCAGCAACAATTCCTTTAAATTCAAGCTTCTCACCGGTATTTATCATTGCTTCAGTTAGATAAAATAATTCTTCATTGTTAAATCCTCTTGTATAGCCGGACGCTGCGAAATAAGTAGTCAGGATCGTACCAAGCCTATCATGTGCGATCTCGTCCATTATGGAAAAGATTTCTTTATAATTTAATTTTTTACCGTTTAATTTTTTTTGTATTGCTGAAAGCGCTGCCGGGTCTGTCATATTAGTAATCTCCCTTAATCATTTTGATAGCATTTTTGAAAAAGTATTTAATAATATTCATAATAAAGTAGAAAATTGAGTTCAAGATTCTATAGACATACGGCCATATTTGTTTTAAGAAATTGATTATGCGTGATTGTCTTAAATTTTCCTGCATGGTTATTTTTTTACATTCCTTATGACTTTTCAAGTCTGGCCTTAACGATTAGTCTTTTCCAGGTTGTACCGGGTGGTGTGCATGTAATGATATAAAGATAACTGGCGTCATAATTTTGTGTAAGATAGGAAGTATCTTCCGGGTCGGTTATTTCGATATTAAAAATTTTATACGTGTACAACGTATTATTAACTGTTGCAATAATATTGTCTCCGATTTGAACTTCATGAATATTTGCAAAAATAGTTTTATAATTTTTCCGGTCAAAAAGCTGGGGAAGTGTTGAGTGCCCAAAAATAGCAGCGGTGCCCTTTTGGGGAGGCACAGCAGTACCTGGAAAATGTACAAGATGGGAAGTCAAATCCGTATCAATTGTTGAGACCATTACATTCTCCAGATCAATTTTTGGAATGGAAATCGAATAAACAGCAGCTGCTTGACTACCAGAGCTTTCTTTATAAGTTGGCGGTAACCAGTTGGAAGCGTTATTATAGTCAACACCCGTAAATATATTTCCTGTATTGTTAATAAGACTTTTAAGATAGTTTTTGGTGATAATTGTATTTTTGGGAATAGGAGACGCATAAGAGGAGCCGGCAAAAACTGGCTTAATGTAAAGCTCCCAGGATAATAAAGGAAAAAACATATAAAGTCCCAAAAGCAGACCAACTATAGAAGTTCCAAGTCCTAAAAAGCGGATAGTTTTTTTGACATTTTTTTTATTTTTTTTCCTATATATCTGACTTGTCATATTGCTAAAAGTTTTTACTCCGGCTGAACAGTCACTTTAATATTGTTTGGGAGTCTGGGGAATATACCAGACAGGAAAAATAGATTAGGTGAATATTTTATTTCACTACTTGTTACCTGAGGGAGTGTGGCAAGTATTTCTTTGGCTTCTTTTGCAGATTTATTCTTGAGCTTGTTAACAACTTCCCCATTGTCAATTTTTGGTAAAAGTCCGGCAGTAATTTTCAGGGACGCAGAAACGTCTTTATTCTTTTGAACTTTTACATTTTTAATTTCATTTTTAATTCCATTTTGCGCAAAGGAAATGTCTTGTGAGTATTCATCTTTTAAAATAGATTTTTCAAAATCCTCAAGAGACGCATTATCATAACTTATACCCTCAAAAATAACTGTAGCTTTTAGTTTTACTTGCTTTGCTTCGTCATCAACATCCTTGTCAAATTTTTCTTTGGAAAGAGTGCTGCTAATCAAGACAGGCAAAATGATTTCGTCCGAGCTTTTTTTGCTCGCAAGATCTTCCTCTGCTTTTTTCTCAAGACTTTTTGGAAGCTCAGCTCTAAGTTTTTCAATATCGCTTTTGCTTACGACATTTAAAGTTTTCTTACTTCCTCCAGAAAAAGCATTATCATTTTTAGCAGCAAGTGAACTATTCCCGCCAATTGAAAATTTTGTTCCTGAGGGTAGATTGGATTCTGTCCCAATATCCTTTGCGCTTACCCCGACCTGTGCTGTTCCCGGCTTGGTTCCTGAAAAAATGTCTCCACTGGCTGATGCCAACTCGATATCTTTATCCAAAGTAAATGTTATACCGTTACTTGATTTTATCGCAGTTCCACTACTAAGAGATGCTTTGCTATTGGCGTTATTATATAGCGTGACAGAGCCTTTCGCTTTATCGCCTGTATCCTTCTTACCGGTAGCATTTACCGTAGCCTCTCCCTCAATACTGGTAGAAACAGTTTTTCCGGCAATTATTTTTTGGGAAAAATCATTACCTGAACTTAGCGA
The DNA here is from genome assembly GCA_035536575.1 of Lysobacterales bacterium. GTDB lineage: Bacteria > Patescibacteriota > Microgenomatia > Levybacterales > UBA12049 > DATLDE01. The sequence goes on along the minus strand of DATLNW010000045.1, from coordinate 9,633 downwards.
GAAAGTGATATCCTCTTCCTGAGTGACTTCTTTTGGTTTTACAGATAGAACAACTTCGGCTTTTACGTTATAAAAATAAAGTGCTACGAGTCCTATTCCAAAGAACAGGACAAAACCGGTTATTATTAGTGAAATAAGTAGGCCTTTATTCTTTAAAGCTTTAGGTAATTTAAGGTTTATTGGCAATCCAATTTTGGGAAACAGCGATAAATATTTGGAAAAATTTATTTTTTCCTTTGTTTGGGGTGGAATATCATCAGATTCTTTTTCATCCTCAGTTATGCTCATAACATCTTCAGATCGGTGGTGAATTGGAAACGATTCTTCTATGACTTGGTCAACGCTCTCCTCAGGGATTTCCTCATGAATTTTTTCCTCCTTTATGGGTTGTACGGAATGTTTTTGAATTGGTTGATCAGCAATATCCTCATCGGCCACAAATCCGAAATTATCCCGAGCAATGGGAGGAGTAGGTGATAGCTTTTGGAAGTTGTCATCTATTGGCTCGTCAGGTTCTTTTTGCTCTGCTTCTTTTTCTTCGGGGAGAGTAGTATCAATTCCCAATACCTCAAATCCCATTTGATTGGCAGCACCAACTGCAACTGCTTTCGCATCAAAATCATCAGGCAAAACAGTTATCTGAGGTACATGTAAAAAAGGCAGACTCTTGCTCCATTCATGACGTATGAGGTGTTGGGAAGCATTCTTTGCCTCAACTGAGTGCGACAAAATAATTTTGGCGGGAAGTACAGGTGCTGTGAATTGCTTCAGGAGCGCATCGATTGTTACTGGTGCTGAGTGTGTAATATGCCCACCAACAGATTCGCTTATTTGTCCTCCTCGGAAAAGTGTTAGGAAAACTGATTTTTTGCCCAGCTCAATAAGGATTGCAGAAAGGGGCGCGCCTTCTTCTGATTGCATGAGATTGGCGATTGCTTCACTAACTACCATGAAGCCGATTGGCGTTAGATCAAGTGAGTCGCAAACCTTTTTAAGCTTTGCTAACTGCTCTTTTTTAATTTTCTTGGTATCAGATTCAACCCAAGTCTCTTTTACCCCAAAGACCGTTTGGTGAGTTTCTATATCAGGAGGCAGGACTTCTTCGGCTTTACTTATAGTTCTATCTATCAAACCGATGAGTTCATCTTGAGTGAGGTTTTCAATCATACCCTCGAGGTTTTCCCTGTGCTTGCTTACAATTTTGATTTTTCCCAATTCCTCTTCAAGAATTACGCTACTAATTTTCTCATCCTCAAGAAGCAGAGCAAGGTAATAAGCATTTTTTGCTTTTTTAGATTTTAGAAATGGTATAGGCAGCTTCATAATAAAATCAGAAATCAAAGATTAAATATCAAAGATAAACAAGGAAATGTTTTATTTTTAATTTGTGTTTTTGATTTTTCATTTTTGATCTTTAATTAAAATTATCCCACTACCGCATATAGTCTCCGTTGTTTGTTTCCTATATTCTCCTGCTTTATTATCTTAAAGGATTTTACCTTCCCTGTAAAATCAACATGCGGTCCACCGCAAAATTCAATTGAATAAGCGTTATCAGGCTGTTTGGAGTCACTCCCAATAAAGTAAATCTTTGAGGTATCCTGATATGTATCCTCAAATAGCCCAATCGCGCCCATTTTTTGGGCATCAACGGTCGGGATCATCTCAAAATGCACAGGCAAATTTTCTTTTATTTTCTCATTAACTGTATTTTCAAGCTGTTGAACTTCCTCGTCTGTTAACTTCCGGTCAAAGTTGAAGTCAAATCTTACGCGTTCTGTTGTGATATTGGATCCTGTCTGGTGAAGCTGTTTGCCAAACATATCGCGTAAGGCCTGGTGCATGAGATGAGTTGCAGTGTGCCCCATGATTGTTTTTTCTGAATGATCCGCCAGTCCGCCCTTGAACTTCTGCCCGGCACCTGATTTGGATAAGTCTTTGTGTCCTTTCATCTTTTCAGCAAAAGCTTTTTCATCAAAAGTATATCCAAGGCTTTTAATTTGTGTAGGGGATAGTCCATGAGTTGTGTAAATGATAAATGCGTCATCCGATGAAATTTCAGTTGTACCCATAAGTTCGCCTCCCGTTTTCTTATATTTCTTTATCAGAAATGCATTAGCCTTTGTTTGACTATGTTTATATTTATCAGTTTCTTCAAGAATTGTATTTTTTATAATTTCAAATTTTTCAACCAATTCAGGATCCGTTTCTTTATATTGTTCAACAATTGTTTCAACAATCGGAGAAATATCTTTGCCTCCCAGGTGGTCAAAACTATCATAAGCCCTACGGATAAGCCTGCGAAGTATATATCCTTGGTCCTTGTTTCCGGGCTGTATGCCAGATGCAACAATAAAAATACCTCCACCAAGATGGTCGGCGATTACCTGCATAGATTGTTTGTTTTCCTGATAGTTTTTACTGGTTAGTTTTTCGATTCTATTAATAGTTGGAGCAAAAAGAGAAGTTTGGAATATATCGGGTTTGTTTTCTGCTGCGCCCAAGATACGCTCAAGTCCTCCTCCAAAATCGACATTTTGCTTGGGCAATGGCTTAAAGCTACCATTGGCCTGTTTTAGGTACTGCATAAACACGCTGTTGCCAATTTCCCAATATCGTCCACAATCACAGTTAACATGGCATTTTTGTTTTTTCCATTGGCTATTTTCGTGAAAACTCCGTCCCCCCCTGTCTCGCTCGGCTCGCAGGCGGGCTCCTTCGCTTCGCTCGTCCGCCCCAAAGTCGTAAAATATTTCGCTGTCTGGACCACCTGGTTCACCAGAAGGCATTTTTTCCGGTGTTCCAGCACGGGACCACCAATTTTTATCAACATCATAAGCCAAAATCCTTTCACCCTCTTTTGCATCAATTCCCACTTCAGCGAATATATTTTTCCATAAAGCTATGCTTTCTGTGTCTTTTGATATTTCCTTATTTCCTGCAAAAACAGTGACATACAGTCTGTTTGGATCAATACCCAAACCATTTTTTTTATCGGTCAGTAATTCGAAAACCCAGGGAAGTTGTTCCTTCTTAAAATAGTCTCCAAGTGACCAATTTCCAATCATTCTATAAAATGTAAGATGCCTGCTGTTTCCAATCTCATCTATGTCAACTGTCCTAAAAACGTTTTGTACATTAAGAAGTCGAGTACCAAGTGGATGCTCTTCTCCAAGAAGATAGGGAACCAAGGGTTGCATTCCGCTTGAGGTGAAAAGAGTTGTTGGGTCGTTTTGCGGCACTAGGGGAGAATTGGCAATTCTTTTATGCCCCTTTTTTTCAAAAAAAGTGATGTATTTATTGATAATTTCCCCCGCTGTCATCTCAAGCTTATTATAGCGAATTACTGCAGGCTGGACAAGTTTGAAAGAAGTATGATATCCTGATATGGATATGAAGCGGTTGTTGCTCCTAATCTTTTTCAGCCTGTTCCTGATTTTTCCCTCAATTGCAAGGGCGCAGATACTTACAACTCAAAAACTAATAACTGTTGATAGGGGTAAGCAAATGCTTTATGCATGGGATGGAGGAAAAGTCGTTTTTCAATCCCCTGTTTCAACAGGCATGCGTTATACTCCGACTGTAAGAGGTAGTTTTAAGATTTACCGCAAGGTTCCTCTTCAGGACATGAGAGGAAGTTATCCACCGTATCCTCCGTATTTCACAAAGAATGTTCCAAACGTTATGTATTTTTATGGAGCCTATGCAATTCACGGCGCCTACTGGCATAATAGTTTTGGTTATAGGGTAAGCCATGGATGCGTCAATTTACCGGTCGCTGCAAGTCAGTGGGTATATAATTTTGCAGATATGGGAACAAGAGTCGAGGTCTTCTAGCTTCTTCCGCAGGGTAATTTATGGTATGATATAGCCATGAACATCTTATTTGTTTCTGCTGAAGTTGCTCCTTTTGTCTCAGTGGGTGGTCTATCCCAAGTTATGTATTTTTTGCCCAAAGCATTAAGAAAATTAGGACATGACGCAAGGGTATTTACTCCAAAATACGGAACAATGGATGAGACCGGTCCCAAAAAAAATTGGCACTTGGCAACAGAATTTAGTCAGCTCGTTCTACCCGTTGAAAACGCGCCTGATAAGGGGCAAACGTTAATTTGTAATGTAAAATCCTATAAAGGCAAAAATAATAAAATAAGTGCTTATTTTCTTGAGAACCGGGAGTATTATGAACTAAGGGCAAATGTATATGGATACAAGGACGATCATATACGTTTTGCTCTTCTCTCAAAAGGAGTTCTTGAGTGGTTATATCAAACAAGAGAAAATACAAAGTGGTGGCCGGATATTATTCACTGCAATGATTGGCATACGGGATATCTTATTGATTTGGCCATGCGCACTCCGCGTTATAAAGAAATTTTTAAAAATACTTCAATTGTTTTTACAGTACACAATTTTTCCCATCAGGGAAATTACGACTTCCGCTACGGCGTACGGGAACATTATGATGATGGAAAAAGTCTTTTGGCACCTGTTCTTTCTCCCAAACTCCAAACCCAAAACCCGCTTATGCGGGGCTTGCTTTATGCAAATGCCATCAGTACCGTCAGTCCAACACATGCAGTTGAAGTGATGACTCAGGAATATGCTGAGGGACTTGACGATGTATTAAGTACAGTTCGTGGAAAGTTAACAGGAATTCTAAATGGGTTGGATACTGAGAAGTTTAATCCTATTCTTGATAAGAATATTAAGAAAAAGTTTGATGCCCACTCTTTTATTTCAGCACGGGTTAATAATAAAAAAGATTTGCAGAGATTATTCAATCTCCCTATCGACGCGCAACGGCCACTACTGGCATTTAGTGGAAGATTGGTTGAGCAAAAGGGACTGGATCTAATTCTTGAGGTGCTACCGCATTTATTTAAAGAAAGGCCCGATGTGCAATTGGTAGTGTTGGGTACCGGGGCTGATAGATATAGACTTGAGCTAACAGTTCTTCAGAAAAAATTTCCAGATCAAGTCGGATTACATCTTCGCCCTGATTTCAAACTGCCCAGAAAAATATTTGCTGGCGCTGATATGATGCTAATTCCGAGCTTGTTTGAACCCGGAGGAATTATCGCACTTGAAGCGATGAGGTATGGGTGTATCCCCATTGTTAGAAGGACCGGTGGACTAAATGATATTGTTACGGATTTTAATCCAAACACGAAATTAGGTAATGGATTTTCATTCAATAGAGTTGACTCATGGGCTTTATATGGAGCTATTATTGAATCACTCACTATCTATAATGCCCCGTCGCTTTGGAAGGAGCTGGTAAGAAATAGTATGCTTTCTGATTTTTCATGGGATAATGCAGCAACGGAATACGATAAGTGGTATAAATCAGTAGTGACGGGTAAAACTCAAAAAGCTTAAAATGAACGACTTGAAATCATGGTTTGAGCAATTTAGAAATAGTGAGCATATGGAGCTTTTGCAAAAAAAGCCAATTGCTTATTTTTCTGTAGAGTATGCATTATCTGATTTGGTTCCAACTTATGCTGGAGGTCTTGGTATTTTGGCGGGGGATTATGTAAGGGAACTGGCTGATCAAAAAATACCCTCCGTTGCAGTGGGACTTTATTATCAAAGCAAATATGGGACTCTTGATGCGCCTCGTGCGCAACAGAGCGTAATGCCATTTAGTCCTGAAGACCAGGGGCTAACACCGCTTCTTGACGAAAATCAAAAGCCATTACTTGTAAAAGTACCCATTCAGGATCACGACGTTTTTGTAAAAGCCTGGGTTTGGCAGAAAAATTCAATTCCTGTCTATCTTCTGGATACAGACGTTGAGGAAAACTCGCATGTAGACCGGCAAATTGTATATCAATTGTATGATGCTGATAAGGAGACCAGACTCAAGCAGGAAATGGTGCTGGGAATTGGGGGATTTCGAATACTTGAAAAACTCAACATCCAACCTTCAATTTATCATATGAATGAGGGGCATTCGGCAATGCTTTATCTGGAAATCATAAGACACGAGATGCATAAACGCAAAATAGGATTTAAAGAGGCTATGGTTCATTCAGCTCATCATGTTGTTTTTACAAATCACACCCTCGTCGCATCAGGCAATGAAACATTTAGTAATGAATTGTTTACTTTTTTAGTAAGCCGCTATGCTTCAGAGCTTGAAGTGCCTCTCCTGGACATACTTGAGCTTGGGACAATTCAGGAATCAAATAGTTTTTCAATGTCACTGATAAGTTTTAAATTGGCAGGAAGAATAAATGCGGTGAGTGCTCTTCATGCAAAGGAAGCGGTTAAATCATGGAGCGAGTACAAATTTGACTATGTTACAAATGGTATTCATTTGCCTTCTTGGGATAAGGCCGCAGATGGTGATTTGATTACGGCTCACACAGGAAATAAAAAAGCACTACTTGAGCACATCAAAAAACAAACAGGAAAAAGTTGGGGAGAAAACGAACTTCTTATTGGTTGGGCTAGAAGAATGGTGAGGTATAAAAGACCTATGAGTATTTTGGGAGATATTCAAAGACTTAAAAGTTTGACCTCAGCAGACAAGTCAATAAGAATTGTAATGGGGGGAATTGCTCACCAGTCCGATGATGATGGACGGGAGATGGTTAATCAAATAAAGGAAATTATGCAAAAGGAATTACCCGACTCTGCAGTTTTTCTGAATGATTATAATTCCACTTTGGCAGTGCTTTTAACAAGTGGCTGCGATATCTGGCTAAATACTCCGGTTATCGGTTCTGAAGCTTGTGGAACTAGTGGCATGAAAGCATCTCTTAACGGAACTCTGACAATGAGTACTAAGGACGGGTGGATTTATGAAGTCAATACGACTGAGATAGGTTTTGATATTGATAGTGAGAGTATTGAGAAAAGCATTTTGGATGTATTGGAACATAACATTTTGCCTTTGTATTACACAAATGATAAAAGCAAATGGGAAGCTTTGATGAGAAATAGCAGGAATCTGATACTTGAGAAATTCAGTGCAACAAGAATGCTGAAAGAGTATATGGAAAAATTGTATTTGCCTATTATTACCTCATCTTATTCACATTATTCTTCATAATCTTCAAATTGCTGGTTGACACGGTTAAGTTTTAAAAACTACAATTAAGGCTGGTGGGTAGTAAAAAAAGCTTTGATATAGTATAATTAGGCTTGTATCCCCAGGCAGATCTTAACCAGGAGGTCATACTTATGAATATTCCGACAGTCACACACAACGGTATTTCTTTTATAAATCTTAGTAAGCCAACGGATGAGCAAGTAAAGTTCTTAAATAAGAATTTTGGTTTTAGCATGCTCAATTTGGAGGATTATCTTTACAAAACCCAAATCCCCAAAATTGAGATGTACAAGGACTACTCACTTCTTGTGATGGATATTCCTTTTATCCAGCAAGCAGCTAAGTCAAAAAAAGAAAAGGCGGCCGGAAAGCCTTTTTTTATTCCAAATGCTATATCAAGTAGAATTTCACTTCCTATTTTCCCAAAAGCGGCAAGGAAAAAACGGATAAGTGTCGGAGAGGTAGATTTTTTTATTGGAAAGGATTACGTAGTTGTACTTCATGACGAAACAACACCGCAAATAGATGAGCTTTTTGAAATGTGTAAGATCACATCAAAGCACAGAGAAGAATTGATGGGAAAAGGATCGGTCTATCTACTTTACCGCATAATTGATATTTTGGTAGATTCTGTTTTCTCTTATATTGATGATATTTCCAATACAATTGATTATATCGACAGGCAATTGGATGAGGATAGGTCTGTGTCGGTTATTGAAGATATTTCAATGACAAGGCGAAATATCGTTGTCTTTGAAACCATGATCAAGCCAGCACTTCCGATATTTGCAGATTTGGAAAAAGGAAAGTACAAAGAGCTAAATGGTGAGATGATGCCTTATTGGTCTAACATTCTGGACCATTTACAAAAGATCTGGGAACGGCTTGAAGATAACAAAGAGCTGATTGAGGGTATATCCAAAAGCTATGAATCATTTCTTTCAAGTCGCACAAATGAAATTATTAAAGTTCTGACTTTATTCACCACGATTCTTCTCCCACTTACTCTTATTGCAAGTATTTATGGTATGAATGTGCCCCTGCCTTTTGAAAAAGATCCAAATGTATTTTGGCTTGTGATGCTGGTTATGATAGGAACTGCTGTGGTGATGGTTGCTTTTTTCAAACTCCGCGACTGGCTTTAAGCCCTCACCTGCAGACTTTCACCCTTGAAAGTAATATTTAGAGGTTTGATAATTACTTGTCTTTCACCTTTTTCTATATAACCTGCATCCAGACTTTCAAAACCGTTTTTATTAACAATTGCCTGAGCTTTTTTTATATCTTTTGCGGGAAGAAATATCGCATAGTCCTGACCCATATTGTAGGTTTCATATATTTCTTTATCAGACATTCCAGAGTGTTTCTGTATAAAGAGAAATAATTCCTGAGGATCAAAAAGTTTTTCAACTAAGTAAGTAAAATCGCCACGGGCGCGCATAAGTTTTCTCAAGCCATGACCTGTGATGTTGGAGATGTAATGCAGATTGATTTCGGCATTAAGTAAATCCTGAATAAGCACTGCATATATATTTGTCTTTTCAAGTATTGCTTCTCCATAGAGTTTGCCACTTGGAAGGGGGGTAGCGTATCCTTTCGGTAGTTTTTTGGCGATTGCGCGGGAGAGCGAGAGACCATTGGCATTTATACCGGTACTTTTAAGAAAAAGAATTCTATCTCCTCCCATTAATCTCTTATCCGTAAGTAAACGTTTTTTGGATTTAATAATTCCGACTACATTTCCACCGAGTGCTATGGTGTCAGGATTTACAATGTCGTTATACGATGGGGATTCACCGCCTCCCCAAGTTGTCTCTGCATCATCACACGCTGTTTTCCACCCGTTGACCAGATCAGAAGTTCTTTCTATGTCATCAAACCAACTGCTTTTTCCAACTGCCCAAAATGCAGTCGCGACCAGAGGTTTGGCACCAACAGCTGTAAGGTCATTCAGAGCTGCTGCGATATTGTCATAACCAATCTGATCATAATAAGTTTTTCCTGTTACTTTTCTCATCGCATCAGCAACCAAGTTTTTTGTTCCCAAACTTTCTGTGACAGATGCCATTAGAATATCATCTTGTTGCCAGACAAATGCCGATTCTCCGCGAGTATCTGTTACTTCTTCAAATCCATAATTTTTTAGATGAATTGAGGTCTTGGCACCCGCTTTTTGGGCAAGTGTTTTCGCGGGATCAAGCGATTCATAATCAACTCCAGCTTCTGCGTAACCGATTTTTTTATTTTTCATAATGAATTTAGCATCCTCATATCTATATCAGACAAACTTTTTGTTATTATATCAGCTTTTGTTAGATCATGCGATTTTGTGTGTTTATTGGGAATTGCGATGACTTTCATTCCTGCGCTTTTTGCAGATATTACACCCGTGCTTGAATCTTCAAGTACAATGCAGTCTCCGGGTTTTACCCCTAATTTTTGTGCTGTATAAATATAAATATCAGGATGTGGTTTGTGCCTACGGTTTTCACTAGGTCCAACAATAACATTAAATTTATTCTTAACTCCCAAGTTATCCAAAATAATGTGTATATGTCCCTCGAATCGAT
>DATLNW010000044.1:0-18166 GCA_035536575.1 Lysobacterales bacterium | reverse complement strand
TTTTGATCTTTTGTTTATTGATCAACTGGGGGCAGCATTTGGATCTACGGGATTTGACTCAGTTGGTGATGGGGCCGGCGGGGTTGGTTGATCACTTGAAGGGGTAGAAACAGGAGTTGACGCAGGATTAGGAACGGGAGTTTCACCTTGCCCGCCGGTTGCTCCACCTGATGTAGGAGCTGAGGAGGCGGGCTGTTGCCCGACCATTATTGTCTCCTCCACCAGTCTATTGGCATAACCGTATTCGTTGTCATACCAAGCAATAACTTTAAGCATATTTCCACCAACGACCTGGGTGAGTGACAAGTCAACTATGCTAGAGTGAGAATTTCCGATAATGTCAGATGAGACCAACGGATCATCAGTCACGGCAAGAATTCCTTTATACTCGGGCTTATCTGCTTCTGCTCGAAGTACTGTATTCACATCTTCAATTGTTACATCTTTTTTCAGAAGAAATGTAAAATCAGAAAGTGACCCTACAGGAACTGGAACTCTGACTGAAAGTCCTGCAAAAACACCTTTCAATTGCGGCAATACCTCCCCTGCTGCAATTGTCGCGCCAGTTGAGGTCGGGATGATATTGAGTCCTGCACCGCGTGCTCTGCGATAATCCGTGTGTCCTCCGTCCTGAAGATTTTGATCAGATGTATAACCGTGAATTGTTGTCATCATTGCTTTTTCTATGCCGTAAGCACCATCAATTATCTTAGCAACTGGTGTTATGCAATTTGTTGTGCATGAGGCGTTATTTATCATCCGCTCACCCTTGTAGTTATTCTCATTTACTGAGATGACGTATGTAGGGACGTTGTCGCCCTTGGCAGGGGCTGAGAGAACTGCAGCCTTGGCACCTGCTGCGATATGCGCCTGGAGCTTATCAGCACTTGTGAAGTGACCGGTCGACTCGATAACCACATTAACATTAAGATCCTTCCACGGAAGAAGCATGGGGTCTTTTTGAGAATAAACAGGAATCTCTTTCCCCCCGATTACCAAATGCCCGAGCAAAGTCTTGTCCTCAGGATTTGGATTTGGTTTGACATCTATTTCCTGGGGGAGCAGTCCATAAACACTATCATACTTGAGTAGATACATCCAGCCTTTAAGATCTGTTGAGTGTCCTGCATTGATAGCAACGACTTCTACTTCCTCACTGTGCCACTGGAGAATTACCCTGTGGGCAACTCTACCAATTCTTCCATAACCATTTATCGCAACCCGTACCATAAATTAAGTATACCACTCCTCAATTTTCTTTTGCAATAGCGCGGTATGCTTCCGAAGCTTTCTTGACCTTCCGTTGTTTAACGAAGGAGATAACGAAGGAACATATACAGGATTTTTAAAAAACGGGAGGAGAATATTTATTCTAACAAAAAATTAGTGTTCTAGGTTTGAGGATTAGGCGCAAATACTTGCGCATACAACTTATCAGCCACAGTTCTTGCATCCGAGCGGAGTGCATTAATTTCTTCTGTGGACCGATCCGGATTTAATTCAGATGTCGCTTTGGTCTTATCATATCTTCCTTTTATCCCTGTACCCTGTGCACGCGAACCTTTTCCTACTGCATCACCATACAGATTACCTTTTGCTAAGTAAAAATTTACTTCGGGATACTCTCTTTCCAGATCTACCTCCCCTTCATAAAAGCTAAATGTACTCTTATATCCCTGCTCGCGATAATCTTGGTTTTCTGAAATTGCATGCTTATGCAGATTAACATATAAATCTGAGTTTATCGATAAAACATCTGCAGCAATCCCAAGCTTCCTAAACATTCTGAGCGTATCATGCAGCTCTTTGCCTGAATGAATTGATTCTGTTACGATAAGGGCTCTGTCGCCAAGCTCTGGTTTAATTTTCTGAAAATACTCCATCAATAATTCTTCTCTCTTTTCCATCTGCTGTCCCCCTGCGTAGAAGAATTGCTTCGGCTGATTTATGCCCTTTTCTTTATAAACTCTCTTCATTAGATGCCCCATGATAAGCGCTGGATAACGGCCGCTGGCATCTGCTCCCAATATTGAGCTCCATTTGCCTTCTAAGATGGCCTCTTTTGCCATCCCCACCGCCTCAAACATTTCTTCTACAGCTTGCTCTACTTCAGGATTTGCAGTTCCAGATTCATCTTGTGGTTGCGTAGATGATCTACTAATCTGCGAATCTATGCCATCAAAATTTTCAGGAGCGTCCATATCCACATACTAGCGTATACAATAGGTTCTTTCAAGTAAAAACATGCGAATCTTACCCAAACGTAAACGCGAAAACTTTAACTCAAATACACTTCTCTCCTGTGTTTTATCCGGTCAACATAGATAGCTTTAGAATCAATGTAGAAAGCTACTCTGTAATTTCCTACTCTGAATCTATGCGTCATTGGTGGAAGATCTGCCAAAGGCTTTGCGAAGACTAATGGATCTTTCTGAACAGCGAAAAATTTTAGTTTCTTAATTATTCTTTTTTGTATATCTTTGGGAAGTTTATTTAAGTCTTTTGTAGCGCTTTTTGTAAATTTAACATCAAACATGAAGTGACTGGACGATCTTTTCAAGCGGAATCCATTCTGTTTTTTTTCCAAGGGAGGACTTTAGATCTTTTACTAAATCCGGACTGATCGACAATTTTTCTTCTATGAGATCAATTAGCTTTCCGGCCGGATTATTGTAAGCTTTTTTTTGATCTTTTACGTTTTTTTCAAACTCAGTATCAATGTGTTCCAGAAATGAAACAAAGGAATCCCGCCCAAAAACAAATCCCAAAGGTACACCTTTTTCATCAACTACAACTGATGTATCTGAAAGAGATGAAATTACGTCTGGCTTTTTTGAAAATTTACTGAAAGGAATTAACTTATTCATAATAAAATTATACCATTTTATTATCCGAAGGTAAATGCGAAGGCTTGAACGCCTGGGCTGAATTCCAATCGCAGCAAGTGATTTCCAGGATTTCCTCTAAGATCAATCAGCTCATAGAGCCTGTCGCTATCAATTGTGACTGTTCCGTTCTTTACATCCTTCCCGGCAGATTTTGTATCCACCAATTTGCCGTCTAAGTAAACTTTTACCGTGCCAGTTGTTGCTCCGGGGTTCATAACAAGAAAAACTTTATTTGCATTAAAGTTGTAGGCAAGTACTGCATCCTGCCCTGAAACGGATGATTCCTTTGTGACGTTCCATGTACCCCCAAATGAGAACTTATTTGGGTTGATGTCAACTGACAAGGTAAATTGTTGCTCACCGGGACTTGCTTTACCAGAGCCCATAAGATCAAGCATTCTTTGATAGCCCAGATAACCCTCCGGAGAAAGCTTGGATGGTCTTCTGGAATTAGTTTCATTTTTTATATCAACATCGACTGTTTGTCCTGTTTCTTTAAGTAGATCCTGTATTACCTTTTCCGTCTCTGCATACTCCCCTTCACCAAAGTGGGTATAGCGTACGTAGCCATCTTTATCAACGAGGTACTTTGCAGGCCAGTATCTGTTGCTGTATGCGCTCCAAGTGTCAAAATTATTGTCCTGTATAACAGGATATTTGAGTCCAAAATCTTTAATTGCCTGTGCTACGTTTTTTTCACTTTTTTCAAATTCAAATTCAGGTGAATGAACACCGATAATTACAAAACCTTTGTCTTTGTACTTTGCATACCAATCTTTAAGATACGGCATTGTCCTCTGGCAATTTATACAAGAGTATGTCCAAAAATCGACAAGCACCACTTTACCCCGCAGTTCTTTCATTGTCAGTGGTTTGGAACCTTGCCTGCCGGCAGGCAGGTTGAGCCATACACCACCCGGAATTATCTCAGGAGCAAGCGGACCTTTCTGCATATCAAACGTCGGTTTTCCAATCTGTCCTGCTAGTCCTGAATCTTTTTTAAATAGTTTATCTAATTGTTTTTTAACTGTGTCATTATCTTCAAACTTGGTAAGCCCCGTACCATACTGCGGAAATGTTTCAAGAATATATGTCTGGAATTTCCGATCAACATTAAAAAATATTCCAACAGCAGTTATTACCATCAGTATTCCAAACGCTTTTTGGATCTTGTCAGTATTTGGAAGAAGCCAGGGTACTTTTTGAAGAAGACCGCGACCTCCATACATAATCGCAAACATCGGAATAGCAGTTCCCAGAGAGTAGGCAAGGGTTATGAAAAATGCTGCAAAACTCACCTCACTCGTTGCGGCAAGCGTTATGACCGATGCGATAATCGGTCCGACACAAGGCGTCCAAATCAGGCCAAGGCTTAATCCGACTAGTACACCACCACCAAATCCCGTGCGGTTTCCTTGTACTGCAAACCTGTTTGAAAGCTTGGAAAACATTCTTTCCATCAAAATCTGAAATTGGGGAAGTAAAAGACTTATTCCAAAAAGTAAAATAATTACTATTGATAAACCGCGAAGCGCATCTGCAGATACACCTGTTGCCTTAACAAGTGCTGATAGAAAAAGCGTGAAGAAAGTAAAACTTAGAACAAATCCCGTCACAATACCTTGTGGCTTCCTCTTACCCTGACCCACACTTCCTGATAACACTATTGGTAAGATAGGAAGAATACACGGCGAAAGTATGGTAATCACTCCTGCCAAAAATGCGAATCCTAATAAAAATATCATAATTTGTTAAGGTACCACGAGTACCAAGTGTATCAAGAGTATCACGGGCTTATAAATAATTTTTTATTAAACGCGTGGTACCCGTGGTACTTGTGATACCCGTGATACTTTTATTTTAAGTTTGCCAACAGCTCTTTTGTCTGCCCACCGTTCCAGGTTGTTACTTCATTTCCCTGCTCATCAATTTGGACAAAAGTATGCTGGTAAGTAACCGCATATTTTTTGGCTAGATCTTTTTCCTCCTGATCAGTATCCGGGTCATTATAATTTACCCGTAAAACGACCACGTCTTCTGGGAATTTACTTGAATTTGCCGAAAGTTCAGGATCTGCTATCCGGCAAGTTGGACACCACGATGCGTAAAAGTACAAAACACGTCTTTTATCATCTGACTGGTCAAGTGCGGCTTTTGAATACTCAACATACCTTGATGAGTCCTCCTTTTTCATCATCGCCTCTTCAGTGTTATCCTTTTCCCTAGAATCTCCGTCTTTTTCCATCAAACCTTGTCCTGATGCGTCATTTGAATTCTTGTCCATGGAAGCGTTCTCAGAAGATTTGCTGTCTGATTGATTACCAAGAACCATGAATCCTCCACCAAGAACAATAACGGCTATGACTATTCCTATAATTGTATTTTTATTCATATTTTCTCACCCCGTTTCTCCGCCATAGTTTTAACGACGGCGGACTTAATGTTTTTACTCTCCTTGATTAGACGGACATCTACTATCTGCGTACGAGCAGAAAACGCAGCAATCACCCTGCTTTGGCTTCAACATGTCTTTACAACTTTGGCATTTATAAAAATACTGACATGCATTTATCGGCATTTCGACAACTTGTCCTGTACCGCAGTTTGGGCAGGTTAAAGTAGTGCTGGTTACAATCTTATTATACATACTTATTATACATTTATATACGTATTTTCTACTTTTGTCAGCAACTACTTCTCTTTTCCCTTTTCTCCTTTTCTAATAAAGTTTAATAAAGTATTGTTTCCATTACTTTATAATGTTATTATGTATTGGTAAGTTATATGAATAATATAATAACTCCACAAGACGAACTCCTCACGTTTAAACAAACGAGTACTCTCCTCAAGTGCCATCCCAATACGCTTCGTCTCTGGGATAAAAACGCCACACTCAAAGCTATCCGCTTTGGCAAACGGGGAGACAGAAGATACAGACGGGAAGATGTCATGGCGCTTATTCAAAAAAAGGTTGAAAAAATGCCCACTCCCGACGCAAGTCAGGGAATGGACTTTTTTGAATCTGAAGCTCGGACTGCAATAGATAGAATTGGTAAATTACAATTTATTACTGCATCTCTTGCCAAAACAGTAACTACTCAGGAGATTATCGACATTATACTTGATGCTGGTATGGAGGCTATCTCAGCAGACTATGGTATGGTAATGCTTGTCAATGAAGAACAGACTGCGCTTACCCTGGCAAAATCTGAAAAATATCCTAAAAAAGTATTGCGTTCCTGGAAAAGTATTCCGCTTTCTGTTCGCACTCTTCTTACTGATGCTGTTCAATTTGCAGAAGTAAGAAGCAGTCGAAGACTCTTCAGAGAAGAAGAAGAAGAAGAAGATTTAATCATCAAAATTTTAAATAAAGAAACTGATGCCCTGTCCCATATTGCCATTCCTCTCATTGCCGACAATAGAGTAATTGGCGCATTACAGCTAAGCTTTGCAAAATATAATACATTTTCTCACAATGATGTCTCATTCATGCTCTCAGTTGGCAAACAATGCGCGCAGTCACTCGAGCGTGCCCGCATCGACGAAGCGTTGCGGATAGGCAAGGCGCAGTTACAGGGACTTCTAGACCAAACGCCAATGGGCGTTTATTTGATCGACGCGGATTTTCGCATAAGAGCGGTCAACCCGATAGCGAAGCCGGTATTCGGGGAGATTCCCGATTTGATCGGGCGTGACTTTGCCGAGGTGATTCACAGCTTATGGTCAAAGGAATATGCAGACGAAATTATCCAGCTGTTCCGCCATACGCTCAAAACCGGCGAGCCGTATTATACGCCCGAGAGAATTGAAGAAAGACGCGACCTCGGCGTGACCGAGTATTACGAATGGTGGGTCAACCGCATCCCTCTACCCGACGGACGCGACGGCGTTGTTTGCTATTTCCGCGACGTTTCGGCCCAAGTAGTGGCTCGCATCGCCATCGCCGAGTCAGAAGAAAAATACCGTACTCTTTTCACTTCCATTGACCAGGGCTTTGCATTTTGCGAGCTGGTTCGCAACAAAAAAGGTAAAGGAATTGACTTCTATGTGCTGGAGGTAAATCCTACCTATGAAAAGCAATCAGGAGTAAGCATCGAAATGGTGCTTGGTAAAACCATTCTGCAGGCTTTTCCTGCACTCGATAAATGGTGGATTGAAACTTACGCTGCCGTGGTGGATAATCAGCGCCCTGCTGTTTTTGAGCACTATTTTGAAAACACTCACCGCTGGCTTGCAATCCAAGCTTATCCCAGTGAGAAAGACAGATTTGCCGTTTTATTCAGCGACATTACCGAACGTAAAGAAGCGCAGAAAAAAGTAGAAGAAGCATACAAGATTGCCAATGCTAAAGTGCGCAATTTATTTTTAGAAGCCCCTGCGATTATCTGTGTGCATCGAGGTCCGCAACACGTGTATGAACTTTCTAATAAAATCCATCAGCAGGTTATCGGAAACAAAGATATTTTGGGAAAACCGGTACGGAAAGCATTTCCTGAACTGGTAGGAACAGGGATTTATGAAATTTTAGACCGTGTTTATTCAACAGGAGAACCTTTTGTTGGTAAAGAATTCCCTGTGAAGTTAGATAGGGGAAATGGAAAGCTTGAAGATGCTTATTTCAACTTTGTTTATCAGCCGACTCATAACAGTGATGGGGAAATAGATGGAGTATTGGTGCATGGAGTTGATGTTACCGAACAGGTTATATCAAGAAAAAAAATTGAGGAAAGTGAAGAAAAATACCGCACCTTGTTCGATAATATTGATGAGGGCTTTAGCACGATCGAAGTGTTGTTTGACGAAGCGGGTAAAGCCGTTGACTATCGCTTTCTTGAAACGAACCGGGTGCACGAAGAACTAACCGGATTGCCGCACACGATCGCCGGAATGCGTGCGAGCGAATTGATGCCTGAGCTTAAGAAAGACCTCTTGGAGCGCCTTGAAAAAGTGGTGCTGACCGGCAAGCCAATCCGATATGAACAGCAGGTGGAAGCCTTAGGCGGTTGGTTTGATGTGTATTCGACACGCGTCGGCGGCAAGGATAGCCGCGTTGTTGCAAACGTCTTCACCAACATCACCGAGCGCAAACGCCGCGAAGCGAATCTCGCCTTTTTAGCCGAAGTAAGCAAAGATTTGATGCGCTTGACAAGCATTGAAACGACAATGAACGCCCTCGGTGTAAAAATCGGCGCTCACTTCCGGGCGTCGATCTGTTCTTTCCTGGAGATCGACGCGGAGCGCGGACTTGGCACCGTCACACACGGCTGGCACGCGGAGAACGCTGTCAGCCTCATCGGCGAATACCGGATCGCCGATTACGGAACCGAGGAGCAACTCGCGACATGGCGCTCCGGCAACCCGTTCGTAGTCAGGGATGTCAAATCCGACGAGCGCATCAATGGCGAGGCCCTGGCCCCGTATGGGATCGGCTCGTACCTCAGCATACCGATCGCGCGCGACGGGGAGTGGAGGTACCTGCTCTCGATTTACGATCGCGTGGCGCGCGACTGGCGCGAGGATGAAATCGAGTTGATGCGCGAACTTACCAGCCGCATTTGGACACGGCTTGAGCGCGCCCGGGCTGAAGAAGAGCTGAAAGTTCGCATGCACCAGCAGGAAGTAGTCGCGCAATTAGGACAGAGAGCGCTTGCAGGAATTAATTTAGAAAAACTGATGGATGAGGCAACTACTCTCATCACAGAAACGCTTCAGGTCGACAACAGCAAGATTTTGGAATTACTACCTGATAAAAAAGAACTTATCTTCCGTGCAGGGGTTGGCTGGAAAAAAGGAGTTATTGGGAGAAAGACAATCAGTGCTGCAAAAAATAATCTTGGAGGGTATGCGCTTAATCTAAGAAAACCAATAATATTTAAAGATCTTAGAACAGAAAAGCGCTTTAAAAGCCCCAAGATTCACTTTGATCATGGTATTACGAGTGGATTCCATGTGGTTATTTTAGGAGGGAAAGGAGAAGAGCCGTATGGAATTCTTGGCGCTTGCAGTAAAACACCACGACAGTTTACAAAAAACGATACAAACTTTCTGCAATCAATAGCAAATATTTTAGCTGAAGGAATTGAACGAAAAAAACATGAGCGTAGGAAAGACGAGTTCCTTAGTATGGCAAGCCATGAGCTGAAGACTCCCCTCACGACAATTAAAGCATATAGTCAAATACTTGAGAAACGGTTGAAAGAAAGCGCTGACGGGAAAAATAGTTACTTTATCACAAACATCAATGCGCAAACAGATAAGATAACACTCCTGATTGCCGATTTACTTGATATTGGAAAAATAGGAGCAGGAAAACTTATTTTTAAGAAGAAAAAATTTGATTTTGAGGCGCTTATCCAAAAGATCGTTGTTGATTTTCAGTACACAACTGAGACACATCAAATTAAAAAGATTGGGGCAATTAATAAATCAATTACCGGTGACTCAGACCGCATTGGTCAAGTACTCATCAATTTACTGACAAATGCTATCAAGTATTCGCCAGTTGGTAGGGATGTGATCGTTACAGCAAAAGAAGATAAAAAAGCAGTTACTGTGAGTGTTCAGGATTTTGGTATGGGTATCCCAAAAGCCAAACAAAAACACATATTTGAAAAATATTTCCGCGTGAGCGATACAGGTGAGCAAACAGGTATAGGATTTGGGTTAGGTCTTTATATATCCGCTGAAATAATTAAACAACATAACGGTAAAATTTGGGTGGAAAGCGAGGGAAGTGGAAAAAGCCTGCCTGCCGGCAGGCAGGGTTCAACGTTCTGTTTCACAATACCGTTTAGGAAGTAACATTTACTTGGTAAGAACATATTCTGCTACTTTGACAAGTAACTGCTCCATCTGAAATGGTTTTGCAAGAAAATCGTCAGCGCCAGCAACTTTTGCTATTTTCTCAGTATCTTTGTTTGCGGAAAACATAATGATAGGAATATGCTTAGTCAGTTTATTGCTTTTCAAGTGTTTACAAATGTCCGTTCCATTCATGCTGGACATCCATATATCAAGAAGAATCAGATCAGGATATTCTTCATGCACATCCCGCACTACTGCTCCATCAACAGTCGTCTCAACCTCATATCCCGCTTCCTCAAGCATAATTTTTGTCGCGTCCAGTATCCCTGGATCATCGTCTGCAACCATAATCTTTTTCCTTGTCCCTCGAAGCTTTAGCGTAGTGGGATTTTTCATTTTATTAGTTTTCATATATTTTTTAATCATGAAAGAATGATATTACTTTCTCCCTTTTGCATTTCTCCCGGATTTTACAGAAAGACCTTGCCTGATGAGCGGCAGGGAAAATGAAAATATAGAACCTTTTCCCTTTTCAGACTCTACCCATATTTTCCCACCGAGACGTCTTATAATTTCAGTAAAAAAGATTGAGGCATTTTTTCCAATAACTTCTTTTTCACTATAGCCAAAGATGTTTTGCGCTCAACTATTCCAGTTACTGACATTTCCGTCATTATCTGTTGTAAAGACTGCATAATCTTCTAAACTATTTATGATTTGACGGAAAATGGATCACTTATACGGAAATCTCCATGACTGCCTTTCTGTTGAATGTTGGATAGCCGGGAGCTATATTTGCCCTGTTTTGTTTGTGATTTTTTCATCCTGCCTAATTCTAAATTTTGTTAACCTTTACAATCTACCATAAATCCTGAAGAATTAAAAGAAGCTGTATTTGTCAGGAATCTTGACAAAATTATTTCTACAATTTTTGTACGAGGAAATGTATGTGGAGGATATGAAAAGTTTGTTTGGAACTTAATTATTGATGTCTGTGAACTGCCATACTCCCTGAGGTGCCTGAGTTGGATTATCAATCATACCGGCATATAAAATGTTTTCCGTTAAGCTGTTCCAGGCTACTGCAAACCCGTTCCATACCAACAAATTCGAATGACTATATGCTGCCCCATCCCAATTCACGCCTCCATCTATACTTTTTACGACTCCTCCATGTAGTCTGATATAAATGATTTTACTGTCGAATGGACTTACAGTTATATCTCTTACTTTTCCCATCCAGGGAGTTGGGTCTTTTTTCCATGTCTTACCTGAGTCAATTGAAATATATAATCCGTCCCAAGCTCCGACATATATTTTTTTACTGTTTTTTGGATCAACTGCAACAGTAAACGTAAAATTGGGTGTATTTCCGGAAGGATGATTAAAGATCAACTCCCAAGAGTTTCCATTATTATGTAATTTATAAACACCTTCATGTAGATCAACTGCATAAACAGCTTTTGAATTTGGGTCAGCATAAAGACTTCTAATTTCATGCCCTTCAAGACCGGATTTTATCCAACTAGTACCGTTATCGCTTGAAACAAAAACACCGGTAGATTCCAATGGTGCAGAACCAGCATGTGAAGCAGCAAATATTCGATTTTTGGGGTGAGTTGAAATTACAGCAGAGAATATATAAGTCATTGATCCCGTTTGATCAACAAGTGAAGTTTGTGTCCAAGTTTGTCCGGCATCTACAGATTTATACATACCTTCACTTGCAGCTCCTGCATATACTATGTTTGTATTTTTCGGATCTATGGCTATTGTCCTTACATCATGGGTACCAAAATTTTCAAGTTTTGTCCAACTCGCTCCACCATTAATTGACTTCCGAATACCGCTATATCCACCCGCATATAGTACATTTTTATCAGAAGGTGAAATTAAAATTTGGGAAATTACATTATTCGATGGAACATCATCTAAATTCCATCCGGTAGTCCAACTACCTGCTCCTGCTTGTGCAGGAAAAGCTATTACAAAGAATAAAATAGTTACAAAGAGTACTTGGGTAAGGTTTTTAATCATAAAATTTCTTACTTTTTTATTACAATCACTATATAAGATTTAACTCGATTTAGCAAGCTCTTAGTAATCTGTCAAGACATTTGCAACAGTTAAATCACTTCGATTGGTGTCTTCAGGTTTATACCTAAGTGGGGACGGATGTAATTGTATTCGTGAAGAAAATCAGCAATCCGCTTTCTATTCATAGCGCTTTATGTTCTAATCTTTTTATTTCAAATTTACTCCAAACCAACTACGTTGCCGCTTACTCATTTTACCACAGGAATTTTTTGAAGTTGCTCCTGAATCTGCTGCTCATTTTCATTCCCATAGGTTACAAGCAATCTATGCCCTGCATTAATTTCTTTATCCAAAGCGCTTGGGTCTTCTTTGCCGTTTAAGTAAAACCGCAATTTGCCATTATCGTCACTGCAAAATGTCTGGCCGGTTCCGGTTGTCAGACAATCCTTGGTCAATTTAAAAGGCAATGTTTTGAAAAAATCATCCCATGTTGTCCCGGACTTTTTAACATGAATCACGTAAGGGTTATCAGCTTGTATAAACACGTCTTCTGATTGGTTATGATACATCGGCGCTGTGAATATCCTAAATGTCCCATTGGTAAAGATAGCAAAAGAAGCCTGGTAATCAGTCATTTCTGCTTTCTCAATTACCGGAGTAGCGGAAACAGGCGACTGAATAGAAGGGGCTTTTACTTTTTCTGATTTAGTCTGAGTAAAAAATAAAACACTTAAGGCGGCCAAAACCACAAGAACAATAATTATCACTGACTTATTCATAATTTAGAAGGATTTACGCGGATTATTTTATCATCCCCGGATTGTCTGTCACCTCTTCCATCACGATTGCTCGTTGTAATATAAAGCATATTATCAGGTCCCACGATAACATCCCGGATTCTCCCAAATTCATCCTTAAAATGAGTCTCAATAGTCGCTGAATTTCCTGAGAGCACTGCCTGATACAAACTTTTTCCCCGAAGTCCGACAAAATACACTGAACCATTTAAATAAGCTGCACCTCCTGGCGCCCATGTATCAGAACCGCTGTGAACTAGTGGCGGGACAAGACCGTTTCTTTTCTCATCCCCACGTACTTCAGGCCAGCCATAATTTTTACCTATCTCAATTCGATTCAACTCATCCATTTGCGATGAACCGTGTTCAGTTTCGAATAAATTTCCACTCTCGTCCCATGTTATTCCCTGGGGATTACGATGTCCATATGAATAAATAAGTGTGCCGAAAGGCTCGCCCTGAGCGGAGCCGAAGGGATTTCCCGGGGCCGCTTTTCCATCAGGTGTTACCCGAAGAATTTTCCCGGCCAGAGAATTTCTATTTTGCGCAAGAGATGGCTCCTGCGCATCACCGGTTGTGATATACAATAATTTATCAGGACCGAATTTTATTCTTCCTCCATCGTGAAATAAAGCACCCGGGATTTTATCAACTATTATTTTTTCTGAATTTAATTTTTCCCCGTCAAAAATATATCTGGAAACTCTATTTAAAGATCTGCTACCCTGATTATCATATGTGTAATACAGATACACAAATTGATTTTTCTCAAACTCCGGATGAATTGTGATGCCGTGAAGTCCTCCTTCTCCCTGAATTCTTTTGACAACATCTATTTCAAGAAGCGGCGCTGTCTTAAGATTGCCGTCTTTATCTATAATCCTTACTCTTCCCGGGCGCTCCGTAACCAGCATGCCTCCATCCGGTAAAAATACCATTGCCCAGGGTACTTCAAGATCTTCAGCGACAATACTGGCTCTTGGTAGATCATTTTTATTTTGTGGGGGCTGGTTTTTCCCAACTCGTGATATAGGGGAGGATCTAGTGGATTTCTTTTGAGAGTTTATGTATATAGCCCCTGCTAGGGTGAGGATTAAAACAACTATTATAATAGTAACCTTCTTCATAAAATACTGTCTTCTCAAAATTCCTACACCCGCCCTTTGCAGAGCGGGTATAAAAAACTGTTACCTATATTATATATTATTTAGGCAACATTACTGAGTCAATCACATGGGTTACCCCATTACTTGATATGACATCCGCGATCTCGATAAGAGAATCGTTGACGTACCATTTACCGTTTCTTTCAGAAACTGCAAGTGTTTGTCCCTGTACAGTTGTAAGAGTCATGCCGTCTTTAAGATCAGCTGCTCGTAAAGCTCCTGGAACAACGTGGTATGTTAAAATACCAGTTAATTTTTCTTTGCTTTCAGGCTTAACGAGTGTGTCAACTGTTCCCGCAGGCAACTTACCAAAAGCTGCATTTGTAGGAGCAAAAACTGTAAAAGGACCTGAGCCCTTAAGGGTTTCTACCAATCCGGCTGCTTTTACTGCTGCGACCAGTGTGGTGTGATCACTTGATCCAAGTGCGTTATCGACGATATCCTTATCAGGAGTCATTAACGCTCCACCTACCATAACACCTTCCTGCTTCTCCATAGTATCAGCCGCCTGTTCAGGCTGTGCTGTCTGGGTTTGAGCTGTAGGTGTTTCGGATTTATTACTATTTGAAACCATCATAATACCGACTATTGCCAGTATTACAACGACTGCTATTATTATTCCTTTGTTCATATATTTTCACCTCCCTTCGTTAGAAACTCTTAATGAATGTGTTTTTGAGTTCTAGAGTTTCTTAAGTCCGCCGCTAAAGCGCTCTTTAAGTCGTGTACGGATAGTACTGAAAAGACTTAAAGTAAGCTTAGGCGGATTAAATCATTTTTCATATTTATTATCTTATTTAATTGTTAACTTAGTTAACTATACATTACAATAATATATATTGTCAAGTAATAGTTTGGTAAGTTTTATACCTGGGTGTTATTCACGATGGCTGTCAGTACCTTGATATATATAAGTAGTTCGTCTTTGGTTACTCCGTTTAGGATTTGGGCCAATCTCTTTTTTGCTATTGGTTCAATCTGGAGGACTAAACTATTTCCATTCTTAGTAATGCTAACTAATTTTGCTCTTTCATCATGTGGATCCGGGAGTCTTTGCAAAAATCCTTTTTTTTCAAGCATTTTTGCCAATTTGGTAACCATCGGTGGGTCATAGCTCAACCTGTCGGCAAGATCTGCCAGTCTTATCTTTCCGTGTTCGTGAAGCTGACCTAAAAGCTTCCATTCAGGAAGGGATACATTGTATGGATTCAACGTTTGAGTAAGGGCTGCGTGTAAGCGGTGATAGGCTTTTCCCTGTAAAAGCCCTGTGCTGTATGCGTGTAAATTTGCGGGATCTATATTTAATGTTTTTTCTATTGGTTCATTTTTCATTTTCATATTATATTAACTTAGTTAACTTAGTTAATATAATATCATAGAAAGTAATTTTTTGCAATAGGTGATTTGTATAGTAATATTGCAGCTTGTAAGAAAGTGAGGAAGGTGTAATTCACAGCTTAAAGCCCGGGACTTATTTCGCCCCGGGCCTTGTAGAGATCTTTTCCAAATAGCTTATCTAGTTGGATAGTTGCCCTCTTACAGCTCCTCCTGGATATGGAGCGTTATGTACGTTTACATAGTAGTCGGACGGATTATTTTTAATTTCCGTGAGTTCGCTACTTGCAACATCTACACAACCACTCGCAAATCCCTGAGCATTTGGAGTTGGTAATGCTACCACTACTGGTCCTGCTACGCCTACCGGTGCTTCGTGAATATGAGCTGCCGTTGCAGGCTCAATATTCTTCACCCATAGTGACACACAGAGTTTTCCAGCTGCTGGATGCACCTTAACTTTGGCCGTTCCGAATCCATCAGGATCACCTGGTGTTGGAACCTCCTGACCACCGGTCATAAAGGTATGCAGCTTGTTCCAATTGTTGGACATGCCACCACCATTTCCACCGTGGCCTACTCCGCCTAAGCTTAGGATGTTAGCGTTTGCAATGTTGGAGATACCAACATGTGTATTAGCGTCGCCTGATACCACTGCAACACTTCCACCGGTATTAAAACTGGCGTTATTGCCGCCGGTATTTGAGCTGACATTAACACTATTGCTAATGTTCGCATTGTTACTTTGGCTTGCGCTAAGACTGTGGCTTTGGCTTACATTTACTCTATTCTGAGAAAATGCACCATTACCCGAAATATGCACACTTGTTGCAGCAAAGGCTGCTGGCGCTATTGCACTGAGTAAAACTGCTCCCGTTGCCAAACCTGTTGTTATTTTTTGTTTAAAATTCATTATTTATTCACCTCCTCTCAATCCGCGTAGCCTTGTGCGGAGTGGGGTTTCATTCCTTAAGTCTTATTAGTTTTTAAACTTACTTCTCGGGCTACGGAGAGGCAAGCCTCCTTTATCACTTTTTTGTGAGGTTAATTTATTGGATATTAATTAACTTAGTTAAGTAAACAGTTTTGGTATATGTAGCGGGTTAGATAGACGTAAGAAACCAGTTAGAATGGTATACTTACTTAATGAATAAAACAGTTCTTATAACAGGTGGCTCCTCAGGAATTGGATATGAACTTGCTAAAGTATTTGGGAAAGAAAACTACAACTTGATTCTCGTTGCAAGCAATAAAGAAAAATTGGAAAAATCTGCTGACGAATTAACAGATAGTGGCTTTACTGTAAAGACTATTGCCAAGGATTTATCAGATCCTCACTCCCCTTCCCAAATTTACGATCACCTAAACAAAGAGAGAATTTCAATAGATGTACTTGTAAATAATGCCGGTTTTTCAAATTATGGGCTTTTTACAGAAACAAATCTTGATCTGGAACTCTCAGAACTTCAGGTAAATATTGTTACTCTGACCCATCTGACCAAATTTTTTGTCCGGGATATGTTGAAAAGACGTGATGGAAAAATATTAAACGTCGCATCCACCGCTGCCTTTATACCCGGTCCCTTGATGGCAGTTTATTATGCAAGCAAAGCTTATGTTCTCTCTTTTTCTGAAGCGTTAAACGAAGAACTAACTGGCACCGGAGTCCACGTGACCGCTCTTTGCCCGGGGCCAACTGACACAGGATTTGCTACAAGAGGGGGCGTATTGGACTCCCCACTTTTTCAGGGGAAAATTTTAGATGCGTCATACGTAGCGCAAGCGGCCTACGATGGGCTTATGAGAAATCAGGCAGTTGTTATTCCGGGGTTGAAAAACCAACTAA
This sequence comes from Lysobacterales bacterium, assembly GCA_035536575.1. Lineage (GTDB taxonomy): Bacteria > Patescibacteriota > Microgenomatia > Levybacterales > UBA12049 > DATLDE01. Next base: position 1,293 of record DATLNW010000044.1, on the reverse strand, counting down.
TGATACAATCCTTGAGGCTTATTCCAAGAAGTAAAATTCCAAAAGTAGTAAAAAAAATGCAGGAAAAAAGATAAATAAGCTAGATGATATAATCGCAATATGGAAAAAGCAACGCTTGCCAATGGCTGCTTCTGGTGCACGGAGGCGATATTTAAAAGACTCAAGGGAGTCGAATCTGTTAAGTCCGGATATGCCAATAGCAATGTTCCCAATCCAACATATGAACAGGTTTGCTCCAAAACAACCGGTGCAGCGGAGGCTCTGCAAATCAAATATGATCCCAAAATTGTTTCCTTTGAAACACTTCTTGATGTTTTCTTCGCAACTCATGATCCAACTACCCTCAACCGAGACGGCGCAAATGTAGGTGATGATTACCGCTCCGCTATTTTTTATCAAAATGCTACAGAGAAAAAAATAGCAGAAAATAAAAAGAAAGAACTTGATAAGTCAGGCAAATATGAAGACAAAATCGTAACTGCAATAACTCCTTTTTCTAACTTTTATAAAGCTGAGGATTATCACCAGGACTTTTATGAATCCGGCCAGCGGCCTGACTATTGCATGTTCATAATTGATCCCAAAATCCGCAAACTCCTGACGCATTTTAATGATAAAGTGAAAGAGGAATATAAATGAAAAAAATTCCAAAGAAATATTCAGGAATTGTAATGGGTATCATGATGGCCATGGTTATGGCGCCTCTCATGTCTTTTGTCATAACATTCTTAAATGTTGGATTTACAGATGCTTTTTTCCAAAAATGGATGGTAGCATTGTTGGGTGCTTTGCCGGTTGCAGTCCCCGTTTCACTTTTTGTGACACCAATTGTGAAAGGAATCGTTGATAAGATTAGCGACTAAATTACTTCTAACACTATGACTAAATATGTAGCTTTTCTTCGCGGGATTAATGTTGGCGGGAAGAATAAAGTCCCGATGAGTGATTTGAAAAAAACTTTTGAGTCGCTTGGGTTTCAAAATGTTAAAACTCTTCTCAATTCAGGGAATGTGATTTTTGAAGCTGGGCCGAGTACGGATAAAGTTTCAAAACTGATCAAAACAGCTCTTGAAAAAAACTTCAAACTCCCAGCCGGACCGATCAAAGTTCTGGTGATGACTTATGATCAGCTCAAAACCATTGCAAAAAAGGCACCGCTTGGTTTTGGCCAGACACCCGCTAAGTATTACTCTGACGTTGTATTTCTAATAGATGTAACAAGTGGTGAAGCTTTCAATGTCTTTGAGCCCAATCCGGAAGTCGATTCTGTCTGGCCGGGTACAGGGGTTATCT
>DATLNW010000043.1:0-15784 GCA_035536575.1 Lysobacterales bacterium | reverse complement strand
CTCAGATTTTCTAAATAGCCTTGATATTCATAATGCAACTGAGAGGATAATTGATTATATTGAGGAGAAGGGTTATGGCAAGCGTCAGGTAACTTATCATCTCCGTGACTGGTTGATTTCGCGCCAAAGATACTGGGGACCCCCCATACCCATGATCTACTGCCAGGCATGTGCAGACAAAGGTCTTTCGTGGTTTACTTCAGATACAGAGGAAGCTAGATTAAAGATTAAAGATTTAGGATTAAAGAATGAAAAAGATCGTAAATCTTATCTCTTAAATCTTAAATCCGGCTCTGCTGGTTGGTATCCTGAAGAAAACTTGCCAGTTGAACTTCCATATATCAAGGATTTTAAACCTCTTGGGACAGGCGGCTCGCCACTTGCCAATCACCCCGAATTTTATGAGGTAAAATGCCTAGGTTGTGGTGGAAAAGCTGAGCGGGAAACTGACGTGTCTGATACATTCCTTGATAGTTCGTGGTACTTCCTGCGTTATTTAGCAACGGATAGAAATGATATACCCTTTCCAATGTTAAATCCGAAATCCCTGCCTCGCCGGCAGGCAGGCGAAGCACGAAATCCGAAACAAATTCAAAATACAAATGATAAAAGTTCAAAATCGTTTCAAGTTTCGAATTTTGATATTCGAGATTCCAGCCAGAGGCTGGCTTGGCTTCCTGTTACGATGTATATCGGGGGAGCCGAGCACTCAGTCTTGCACCTATTATATTCACGGTTTATCACTATGTTTTTAAAAGACCAGGGTTTGATCTCATTTGAGGAGCCATTTAAGCGGTTTTATGCTCATGGCTTGATCATAAAAGAGGGCGCCAAGATGAGTAAAAGTAAGGGAAACATAATAAATCCAGATCAATATATCCAAAAATACGGCGCAGACACACTCCGTGCCTATCTTCACTTCCTCGGGCCATTTGACCAGACAGGGGATTTTCGGGACAGTGGAGTTGAAGGAATGCACAGGTTTTTGAAAAAGGTTTGGAAACTTTTCAGTCAAGTCGAAAGTCGAAAGTCGAAAGTCGAAAGCTCAAGCGAAGGTTTGCGCATAATGAATCAGACAATCAAGGCTGTCACCAATGATCTGGAAAATCTCAGGTTCAATACAGCTTTGGCGCACATGATGAGTTATTACAATTTTCTCTCCAAACAGGAGTCAATCGCTCGCGAGGAAATTGAAGTTTATTTAAAGCTCCTAGCGCCATTTGCACCACACATGGCAGAAGAGTTGTACCAAGAGGTATCACAAGTATCACGAGTACCACAAGTACCACGGGAAGAAAAAGGCAAAGAAAAAGCCCGTGATACCCTTGATACACGTGGTACCCGTGGTACATTTAAATCCATTCATCTCGGCCCGTGGCCTGGGTATGATGAGAAATATCTGGTGTCAGATACTGTAAAAATTCCGGTTCAGATCAATGGAAAGTTACGTGGAATGCTTGAAGTTTCAGCATCCGATGCTGGCGACAAGGCCAAAATTGAGCAAATGGCAAAGAAGGACGAAAAAGTTGCAGGATTTTTGGAAGGACAGGACATAAAGCAAGTTATATATGTTGATGGGAAAGTTTTGAACTTTGTGATATAAGTTTATTGTTTGATGTATATCGAGTATGGAAGAAAACGATTCAACAGCGTACTTGGAGGGTGAGCAACAGGATGGGTCTGCCATAACAGCAGCTAGATATAGTTATAAAGCCACACTGGATTACCCAGGATGCGCAGCAGCAGAAGGAATTGAGCTTGCCAGATTATGTAAAAAGTTTGGCACAAACCCTATTGAACTGAGGGATGCATTGTTGACAGATGAAACACAAATTCAATGGTTAATAGCTGAAGGAAATAAGCACCACGGACTTCAAGATATAGATAGAGTAGTTGCAAGGCCAAGGATGGTAGCAATGATCAATTCCACATTCAAAACTGCGCAAGAAGTAATAGAAAACACTAAGGAAGAGTTAGCAGCAGCATTGGCTAAATATCCTAACCATAAATATGTATTGGGATATGATGAGAGAGGTTTTGAGAGAGACGTGTTACCAAGTCTTAGGAAAGCTAGGACAAAAAGAGTAAGACAACAACAGTCCAAAATTAAAATCGGAAGACAAGTCAGATAATAAAGCCAAGGTAAAAGCCCCAACAGTTTTCAAATGCAAAGTAAGCCTTAGGGAACGACAGCAATTTAGAATTTGAGCAAGATTCTAGACTGGTGATTACCTATTTACATATTCTGCCCAAACATTTATTCTGTAACTAATGGATTTTTCAGAACTACAGGAAAAGTTTGGCCCTATCTTCAGGCAATATTATGTTCCCATTATTCTTGGTTTGTTTGGTTTTGTGTTCTTGCTTTATGGTTTGATATCGTCTGTACTACCAACCAAAGAAAAAGGAGATATACTATTTGAAGCCGCCCAAACGACCTCCTCAGGGTCTGCGACGTCAGTTTCCGAAGTTAAGCAGATAACGGTTGATGTAGAGGGGGCGGTACTAAAACCCGGGGTTTATAAATTGGCCACGGATTCACGGGTTCAAGACGCGCTTATAGCAGCAGGGGGTATGAGTGATAAGGCGGATCGGGAAAAAGTCGCAAAAGGCCTGAATCTAGCCTCAAAAATAACTGATGGAGGGAAAATTTATATTCCGTTTGAGGGAGATACTACTAGCATTGGCCAGGTAGCTGGGATAGCTGGTGATCCTTCGGCAAGCTCAGGACAAGTGGGTGAGTCGACTAGCGGTTTGATCAACATCAATTCAGCCACATCTTCAGAGCTTGATACTCTCTCAGGAGTTGGTCCTGCGACTGCTGAGAAGATCATAAGTAACAGGCCATATGAGAAAATCGAGGATTTAGTCACAAAAAAAGCAGTAGGACCGAGCGTTTTTGAGAAAATCAAGGCCAGAATAGCAGTCTATTAATTTTCAATTTTAACTTTTTATAGTTTTTTTGTATAAGATTTTTTATTGTACTTTTAGCCGTAAAAGTACCAAAACTCGTGAGCTGCAAAGTCGCGCTAAAATTGTTTCACTCGTTGTCGGGTGATAACACCCCCTCCGGTCATTCGCCGGGTTCCCCCTGACAACTCATTCACAATTTTTTAACCCCGCTGAGCGGGGTTAACGCGCTTTGTTTTAATGCTCACACCGCTAGAGTGTTTATTGAGCTATCTTGCCTCCGAAAAAGTGTTTTATGATTTCCTTAAATAATTCTTTAAGGCGCTTGTTATATTTGGCCTCAAGAATATAGCGGGAGGCTACCAGTGAGCCTACAATTCCCCCAAGAAGATCATGAACAAGGTCAGTCATAGTATCAAGAAATGCACTATCCGGTCCTGAGCCCTGGGCTCTATGTAAGCTGTCAAAATGAGGAACAAGATATGTATCGCTTCCGAATTCAACAATTTCCCAGAATGCGCCTAGTCCAAGCGTTACGATAATTACGAAAATAATCATCGTCGCTACTGAGACCTTGAGCTTACCTGTGAAATATAGGGAATAAGCAATCGTAAAACCCATGATGCTTATCAGAAATGGGAAGAAAAAGTGGACGATATCATCATAAAAGATTATAGAACCATATAATCCCTGGGCCTCACCCACGATAAACTGGAAAAAGACTATTATAAATAAGAAAAACTCCAGCTCCAGCGGAATATCGGTTATTCTGTTTCTGGTAAAAAAAGAAGGAGCCACAAGGAAGAGTACGCAGATCACAATCATGACCCCAAGAAGCATATCGCCTCTAAAAATCTGATAAATGCCAAAAAAGTATATAAATATGCGTAAAACCCAGACTGTTCTTACCAAAATCACCGATGCATTAGGGGACTCTGAAGGCTGAGTGATTACTTTTCCAAAGAAATGCTTAAGCCATTTTTTAATTTTTTTCATGTAAAGTATTCATATTTAGCATATCACAAAGGAAATGAGAAGTGATATTATGAAAATATGATAAATTGTTGCATTGGTACATTGTTAAATTGCCAAATCATTTCAATAATGGTTGATAATTAATTTCCCAATGTCAATTTCTAAAGTAATACTAGTTTTTCTTATCCTTACGGTATGTTTGTTAATACGCATGTCTTTATTCTTTCATAACCCACCAACTATAAAAGATGGTCAGGAGTTAAATTTCCGTACCCGTCTGACTGATGAGCCTGAGATAAAAAACGGAAGACAGAAGTTACGGGTAAAGACTGAGGCAGGACAGAGAATAATCATAATTACAGGATTAGAATCAGAGTTTCAATATGGCGATACTGTGGATATTTCAGGTAATGTAAAAACGAACGTTTACAAAGGGCACACATTTTTCACAATGAATACTCCAACCCTCCAAATCGCGACAAATGATCACAATTTTATAACTGGTTCTGCAACGAGTGTCAGGAGATTTGCAAATAATCTATATAGCAAAAGCCTCCCTCCAGTCTCAGCAAGTCTGCTATCTGGGATTGTTTTTGGGGGCGATCAGGGGCTTCCAAAAAATTTTATGGAAGATCTGCAAGTAAGCGGAGTAGTTCACGTAATTGCAGCCAGTGGCATGAATGTGACATTTGTTGCAGGGGCAATGATTGGAGTATTGGGGGCACTTTTCAAAAGACAAATAGCGATTACTATAGCGATATTTGGTGTCTTGTTTTATGCTTTTATTTCGGGCTTAGAGCCTTCGATTGTACGTGCTTCGATCATGGCTATTATGGCTTTTTCTGCTCAGCTTTTGGGTCGGCAAAGCTTTGCTTTAGCCTCACTTTTCATTACAGCCTTTGTTATGCTTTTTTATTCACCGGTTTTGGTAACAGATGTCGGATTCCAGCTTTCTTTTCTCGCAACACTTGGAATACTTTTGATAAAACCTATATTATCCTTCGAGCGACCGAAGGGAGTCGAGAAGATATTGTTCTCGACAAGCTCGAACAATAAAAAGTTTGACTTTGGTTTTATTAAGCACATTTTATTGTCTGATGACGTGGGGACTACTATTGCAGCACAAATTGCCACAATTCCCGTACTTCTTGCTGTTTTTGGCAACTATGGCCTACTCTCCATATTTATAAACGCACTGGTACTCTGGACTGTGCCTTTGCTTATGATAATTGGCTCTATTGGTCTGCTTGTTGGATTTGTTTTTGAACCATTGGGCGGGATTTTCCTTTTTCTGGCAATTCCCGTTTTGTTTTATTTTGAAAAAATTGTTTCATTTTTCGGGAATTTGGGCTGGACTATGTCCATACCGGCTGTTTCTATATCAGTTTGGATAGGGTATTATCTGATTGTGGGGAGTTTTTTACTTTTCATGCGGAAGAAAAAGTCGCAAATTGAAGCTTCCGCCAAAGGCGGATCAGCCTCTGTCTGAAAAATGCTCCTTGACAGCTTTTCACACAGGGGTGTATATCTTAATTACGGGCAGAAAATAATATGCCAGTAGAGCGCGGAGGACACAACGGAGCAGACCGGCTGACTAGTCCGGAGATTGGAGCTGTTAAAAGAACAGCGGCCATTTTGCACATTCCGGACTTGAGTAGTTTGAGAGGCGAGCAAAACTTACCGGCAGCTCCGGCAGATGTTTCCTACGGTTTAATTGGTAGAGTCCTTAGAGGCGAAGTACCAAAAGGCCCGGTTGTAAACCTGAATTTAAATCATCACAACAGAGGCCTCACAGAAGATGTATTGGGATCAGAAGTTTATCCAAAGGGATTTGCGGCAGGCGACTCCATAGAGGTTTCGCGTAGAATTCTTCGCAAGACTGGGGAACCAAGAGATAACGTACCCACTTATCACGTAAATCCGAAGCCTTACTCCTTGCAAGATCATTTCGAAGTAATCCATGTTCCCGAAGGGGGAGGAGAAGCTACTTTAACTATTCCTAAGAATGTTGAGAGACTTTTTGATGGACAATATATAACAGACCCGGACGTAAGTGAATTTGATCTTGAACCGGGTAGTTTTGTAGTTTTACCGGCTGTACCATATGCTTTGGAGCCCCGTGGGGACAAATTTGGATATCTCTACGCATCAAGCGAACCTCATCTCCAATTCCCCGGACATGTATATCCTGCCGTATTTCCGGTAGAAATAGTTGGCACCGGAACCGCTTATACCCACGATACTTTATATATAAAAGGACAGGATCACAAGGGGCTTGTTGGTAGCAGGAAAAATGGTTTGTCAGGTCCGGAGACTGTTCTTCATCGGAATATGTATCCCTCACTAAGAGAACTAAGCGCAATTGATGTTGTTGACTTGCGTGATGTTAAGGCTGAGGAAGTTCCGGTATTTGTCGCACCACAACATGAATCCTTGGTGGGTGCCCACTAATCGCTTGCTATGAGTTCATAAAATAGACATTCAGGGCTTTGATCGCCAGCTCCATCTGTTTCAACTCACACTTATTCGAATCTAAATAAATCGACATTTTTTTCTACCTCACTTGATGTAAATATGCCACCATTCATTGATAGGTAAACTCCCGGCTCAATGCCGGTAAATGAGGCGACTACATATCCTAAATTAAATCCTGCATCAGATGTGGAAAATCCCGAAAGGGGGATCATGGATCCTGTTAATATTATCTTTTTGTCATCAAATGATTTTTGTTCCAAAAATAGGGCAGTTTCTCTCATGGTGAAAGTGCCGTGAGTAATAATAATATTTTGATGAGGAGTCGAATTGATTATTTTTGCAAGTTTTTCCCGATCCTCCTGAGTGATTTCACGACTATCTTTTTCAACAATACTTTCTGTGCTGTAGTTAAAGTGAGGCTTGATGATACTTTTTAAATAGCTCTCTATGCTCGAGTCCAGTTTCAGCAGCTTTTTATTTATCTCATCATATGCAGGGTCAATAAACTCAATCGTCCCCCCCATCTTAAGTATATGAACATGTTGTATTTGCATATTTTGATTATTGCACAAGTAGTATTAAATTGTAAACCGTAACTAAATAACTCAGTTTTCAGTGGGGAGCAGTTGGGAATTTATCGACGGACTGATTGATATATTAGGAATTGTTTGATAAGATATTCTTGATGAGATGGCCGTGGGGCTCTGAGCTTACAGAAAAACAGGCTGAGGAAACGGCTAAGTATTGTTTGAATATTTCTCAGACTACATTTATTGGCGCGGTTGGAATACTTTTCATTTTAGATTTCGATATTGTTTTTCGCATAATAATATTTATATTTGGAGCATTATTTGCTGTTTTTCTTTATTTGTTTGCTATGAAATTATTCAAGGGGGTGAAAACTATATGAAGATTATAACTGATTTCTTTGTGACTATTTTCAGCAGTGGTCCTTACACAGCTATACTTTTTATGACCGTTTTAACCCTCTTTTTTGGCTACATTGCATTAACTGCCAAGATTGTCAAAAATAAACCAGGGAGAAAAAACGCATGAATATACTAGAAGGTATTTTTTCAGATTCGGCATCTTTAGCCATGGTTGGACTGATATTGTTTGCGGGAATGTTTATTGGGATTGGTTTACTTGCTATACATTCAAAGCCTAAGATCAGCAAGAAATAAATAATAAGCCCCACACTCTATGTTGCTGCGTAAAAAATACAGGCTTTTATATCGTCTTCTGTAAGCTTAGGATAATCCGCGAAGAGCTCTTTTGTATCAAGATCTTCTTCAAGACGTTCCAGGATTAGCTCAACAGGAATCCGCGTACCTCTTATAACAGGTTTTCCGACCATTATTTCAGGGTCAACAACAATTCTGTCCTGATAGTTTTTGTTGATTTTCATAGTAGGGAAAGTATACCAAGAGCTGAGAATATTTTCAATAGCGCGCTTTATCCTTTCTTCGTGCTCGGAGCAGGAGAGGAGTTATTATGTTTTACGTCCTAGGTTTCTAACAACGTACAATTTAGGTACACCTTGGAAGGTTGAAGGATGCCTAGATCTGCTCCCTTCAATAGCCTCAGCGCTTACCGGTTCAGGCTCTATGGCCTTGCCAACTAATTCATAAATTTGAGTTGGCTCCTCAGGATTGGTAGATGGAGTCTTCTCATCTGGCCTTGCAAATGGACGTCTTACTTCTCTTGGAGTAATCGTGCTCGGGTCTCCAAGAGCTGGCCAAAAGGTGCCGGCGGTGTTGCTATTTCCGCGATCGTGCTTCCTCATCCTTCTAATACTTTCTGCCTTTAGTTGATCATCAGCAGAGTCCTGAAATCCTGCTCTGCGGGCTTCTTCTGCCCTCTTTCTAGCTAAGGCCTTTTCCAAACGACGAGCCCCGATAGGGGTAGGGTTAGGCTGATCATAGCCCTGGTCACCCGGTTCAACGAATTCTGGAAGAGGCCTTTCTGTATCTGACATAAGGCTCCAATTATCGCATACTATAGGAATTGTGTCAAGGCTGTCCAGCGGCTAAATCGCACTCTTAGTATTATAATACATTATAATCTATTATAATGTGAACGAAAATGATTTTAAGGTGTTATACTATCTTTTCAGGAGAAGCTTAATAGTTAGCGATCCCAGCTGTTTTGTGCATGTTTTATTAAAATTTCTTGCCCCATCAGTCTGGGGCACATAGGGAATTAGGAGATATTATTTAGTATTCTAGCCATTTTTTGGTTTTCTTATACGCTCTACGCGAAGGGCTTTTCTTCCCCGCTTGGATATTCCACCCCAAACGCCACTATCCATACCATTATTCATGGCATAGGAGAAGCAATCCTCCCGAACAGGGCAAGGAGTATTGCAAACTGTTCTAGCTTTCTTAACACCTGCGGCATTTGATGGTAGAAAATCCACTGAAGTATTTGTTGTTTTGCACAATCCACTCTTCATCCACTCAGTGTCCCTCCCTCCTTTATAATGTTCTATATTACCAGCCATAAGGGAGATTATATACAAGAATGAATTGTAAGTAAACCCAGCACCCACGATCTTACGGTCGGGGAATTGGGATGCTGGGTAAAGTTTGATTGGAGTTGGGTGTTGCTTTGCGTTTAGGAAATGTCAGTTCACCAACCTCTGGGGGTTTTCCTCAGTATGGACAGCCGGGGCAGCAGGAGTTTCGGCCGGAACTGCCGCCTGGGTGTGTAGGGGGAGAGTAAATGAGATTGTGGTTCCTTGTCCCAGGTCTGAATCAAGTGTGACTGCGCCACCGTGGTCCTCAACAACCTGCTTGACTACGTAAAGCCCGAGTCCTGTTCCTACGTGAGTACCCTCAGCCGGTGCCTGTTGGTATCTGGCAAATAGTGCTCCCTGCTTATCTTTTGCGATACCCTGACCTGTGTCTGTGACGCTGACTGTAACTTTTTCTCCGGTCATCCCGGCTTTGATGCTGATAGATCCGTTTTCAGGTGTAAATTTTAGACTGTTTGAAAGTAAGTTATTAATAACCTCATCAATCCGGACCGGATCAAATGAAAATATTGGGATAGTAGGATCGATTTCTGTCCTGAGAGTAATTGTTTTTTCAGCGGCAACCGGCGTGAATACACTGATTCTATCTGTGATTAATTTCTTAAGATCAGAATCAGTTTTGCGGATGGTAAACAGTCCTGCATCCATTTTGGCAGAATCAAGAATTAGGGAGATCTCATCAAGCATTTTTTTGGATGATATTGAGATCATCTCAATAAGTCTTTTCTTTTCCTCATGCGTCAAATCAGCTTGAGAGGTCAGGAATTCGCTACTTGCTTTAATCGCAGTAAGCGGACTTCTGAGTTCATGAACCATTATGTTGGTGAAGTCTTCCTTTGTTCGGGCAAGGGACTTTTCAAGAGTAATATCATGAAGCAGAACCGATGCTCCTATCGTATTCCTTGTGGCTGAATTTACCTCAAGAACCGGGGTGAGGATAACTTTAAATGCTTTGTTATTGATGATGACATCTGTTTCCTCAATTCGCTGATTGCCGGTTATGCATTGCTCTATCTTGTCCCGGAAATTATATGTATTTGGAAGGGTCGAGAGGATATCTTTTATTGACGTATTTGACCCATGAAGATTCATGAAATTTTTGGCGCTATTGTTCATCGAAACAAGATTTATACTCTTATCAATCATAAAAATTCCCTCCGAAAAACTATCAATCATTGAAAGGGACTTGCTTTCCTCGAAATTAAGCAGAAGATCAAGACGCGATAGAAAACCTGACACCAGCTCAGAAATTGTTGAGAATAGCAATTTGTCTTCCTCAGAGTAAGCATTTTCAGAAGTTGAGGTAAGATTTATTATTGCCTGAGGATGATTATTTATAGTGAGTTTTATTTCAATTGAGGATTTGATCTCTGAAATTCCCATATCATCAAGTTGCTCGCCGGTTAGATTTTCTTCAATTGAATCACTGTCATAGTGTATTTGTGGACCGGCTTGAGGAGCGGGCTTAGTCGGGTCCTCTGCGGTAATAGATGTATTAAGAGTTGTAAGCATAGTGTCTTTTATGTGGTTTATAAAAGCATGACTTACCGTCTCGGCAATTACAGAGCGGAATACTAATTTAGGTTTTTTAATATAAATTGATGAAAGAGTGGAGTAGGGAAATGTTTCCCCAATGCTTTTGGTCAGCGTGTCAACGACTGACTCCAAGTCCTTTCCAAAACCTGCAATATCAATGACGTCATGGAGGCTATTTACCAAATATTCATGATTTTCCTTGAAAACCTGAAGACGCGCAATGGTCTTTTTTTGCTTGCCTTTTTGCGAAAGCAAAACAATAAGCGAAATGCCAAGAAGAAAAGTGATTGAAGCAACAATGAGAACAGGCAGATTCATACTTTCAGTTCAATGTTTAAAGTGCAAAGTGGCAATTCAAAATTTTAAAACTTAAAATATAACTTTGAACTTTTAACTTGTTATGTTCTGAGTAAGGGTCTTGATTTTGCTTACCAGGTCCTGAGGATCGATTTGATATTTGAGAATATAATCTACAGCTCCCTTTTGAATTGCCTCCTGCATCAGATCATTTTCACTATAGTTGGAGGCCATGGCAACCAATATATTTTGTGTAGCAGGATCAGCTTTAAGCATTTGTAAAACGTCATTTCCTTTCAGATCGGGCATGATCTGGTCCAGAAGAATAAAGCCGGGTTGCTCATTTTTGGCAAGTTCAATTCCTTCTTTTCCGGTTGCCGCGGTTAAAACCTCATAGCCTTCCTTTTTAAGCACAATTGACCAGACATCAATAAGCATCTGGTCATCATCAATAATAAGTATTTTCATAACGCTAGGGATTAGGGTTTAGGTTTTAGGGGTTAGTAGTTTTTACTAATCACTAAGCACTAAGCACTAAGGCCTAATACAAAAGTAACAGTATTTTTATCTAAATGCAATAGGGAGATGGGAATTGTTTTTCTCCTGCCTATTTGATATAATAATTTCAGTTAAAGATCAAATGCGTTCGAATCTACCGCAGTAGATGAGCCCTCCAGAGGCGGGCAGGCAGCGTAGGAACGGAGAAATCCTATTAACTACGACGGAAGTCAACCGTAATTATGACAGAGCGTGTCGGCAAAGCCGAGTTTGACTCGGTAACGGAGCGCTTAATGAGTCCTGATTTAATCGGGAGAAACAAGGTGGTACCGCCAAACTTGAATGGCCCTTGTAAGTTTCTAAAAATTTCTTAGAGATTTACAAGGGCTTTTTTTGTGGGGAGGAATTATGAAAGAACAATTGATGGGAAAACCGAAAGCAGAAGTAAAGTGGCCATTTAAAGAATCAGGTGAGAGCACTCAGATAATTGAAGTGGGATCAAGTGTTGATTTTATCTACATTGCGAGAAAAGACGGTGAAGCTAGTATATCACCAGTTGCTCAAAGAATTTCTCAAGAGTATGGCCTTGGCACCGAAGATACAAGAAATATATTGCTGAGCCGATATGATGTTTTTTTTGCACGTGTCATTGATATTTTTGGTAAAGCAGTATCAGAAAAGGGGCATACAGAAATTCACCTGTATGATCCAAATCTGCTTGATAGAGCAATTAGAAAAAAATCTAAAGGTAAACAGCTTGTTAGCATGGATCCACTACTTAACGGAGATGCAAATTATGAAGTATCGAGAGTATTTGCTCAGGGCGGGCAGGAAAAAAGCTTTGCCTATATAGCCCGCCCCGGAAGCGAACCTTTGTCAATCCAGGCAAAGCAAATAGCGGATAAGGTGGGCAAATCCTCAGCTGTGTTAACAGATGACGACTTATATACGGGTGGTAGTATGCTTGAAGTTTTGGAAACTCTTTTGAATCAAGGAGTGAAGATTGATAAGGTTGTCCCAGGAGTTCAGGTAGGAGAGCCGGAAAAGTTATTGAATTTGGGAATTAACGTAGAACCGGTCATAAAATATAAGGCGTCAGACGAGTCAGATATTTTTGCAAAAGTTGATATCATAGATCCGAGGGATTATCTTTTGGGATTAAGCGGATTTGTAGTGCAACTTCCAGGGGGTAGTGCGGGTAGAGCATCTGCAGTGCTCCCATTTTTCAGTCCTGCAAATGCAGTAAGTGTTCCGCCAGGTCGGGAATTTCAATTCTCTTTGAGTGTGTTAAGTGCAAACCTGGCATTTTTTAGAGGAGTGGAGGAGCAGATTGGATACCCACTTTTATTGAGCCATATGGATCCGAGTTGCCGGGATTTTATGCAAAGAATTTATAATATTTCTCCAAAAACTACTATGGCTGATTTAGTGAATTGGTCTATTGGAAAGCTCAGAAATTCGGACATGCATAAATAATGTATAATCAAATTATTATGAAAACCCATTCTATATTTATTTGTTTTAATGATTTAAATCATTAAAACATAAGTATCAGAATGATCCTTTTTTGGAAGTGGACTTTTTGATTTCATTTCTGAGGTACCTATATACACCTGCGCCTTTGGTTGCGCCAGCGGGAATAGAGATCAGTTTTTCGGCTGATTCCATAAATAGCGCTTCCAGTTTTTCTTCTTTCATAATCTTATCAAGAATCTTTTTATAGCTGCCTTTTCCATGTTTTAGAGAAAGATTGACTGATGCAACTGTTGTAACGCTGACTCTTAAAATTTTACTAATTTCTCTATATTGGAAATCTTTCAATAGTAAAAAAGCAATTGCTATGCGCTTTGCCAGCATTATCTTTTCGGTGGGTGAGAATAGATCACTGATAAAATCGTCGGTTTCGTTTTTGTCCCTTAGGTTAATAAATGATTTAATAAAAATATCAAATATGCGCTCGGCAATATCTGATGAGACTGGATATTTGGAAACTTGTGGCATAATCTTGTTCTAGTGATTTAAATCATTAAAACATAGAATAATGTCAATTGCAAGAGGTAATTTTTGGGATGTTGATGTATAATTAGTGGAAGTTGGATTGACAATTAAAAACCTGCAAATGTATTTTGGACCTTGCAGGCGGGTTAAGTAAGTAAATAATAACGCATTTTGCTTAACTTTTCAAGAAAAAGCAATTATTATGACCATAAAGCAACAGTTAGTTGAAGAAATTTCAAAAGTTACGAAGAGTTTGGGTCTTGATATTGAGCCCAAGGTTGAGTATCCGGCGGACTCCAAGCATGGGGATTATTCGACGAATGTTGCCCTTGTTGCGGCAAAGCAGCTTAAGAGAAATCCGATAGAATTGGGTGAGGAAATCGTAGAAGAATTAAGAAGTAAGAATCAAGAATTAAGGATTTTCGAAAAAATAGAGGTGGTAAAGCCTGGGTTTATTAATTTTTGGATAACGCAGGAATTCCTTGTTCAGAAAGCGCAAAACAGCACAGAAATTTCTAAAATTGGAAAAGGTAAAAAAGTTATTGTTGAGTATTCCTCTCCAAATATAGCAAAGCCATTCACAATAGGTCATTTACGCTCAACAATTATTGGAGACGCTATTGCAAACTTGCTTGAAACTACAGGGCACGAAGTATATAGAGATAGCCATGTGGGGGATTGGGGAACGCAGTTTGGAAAGCAAATTTACGCAATTAAAGAATGGGGAAATGAAGAGGAAATTTCTAAGTCGGATCGCCCGGTAAAACTATTAGTTGAGTTATATGTCAGGTTTCATCAAGAAGCAGAAAAAAATCCTGAACTTGAAGACAAGGCAAGAGCTTGGTTTAAAAAGTTAGAAAATAGGGATGCTGAGGCAAAGGAACTTTGGAAGAAATGTATTGACTGGTCCTGGAAGGAATTTGATGCAATTTACGACGAACTAGGCGTGCCTTCTCAACAGGGAGCTGAATTTGAAAATAATGGCCGTGGATATGGAGAATCGTTTTTTGAAGATAAGATGGATGTCATAATTGAAGAGTTGGAAAAAAAAGGATTGCTCAAAATTGGAAAAGAAGGAGCCAAAATTGTGGAATTTGATGAAGCGACAAAACTTCCTCCTCTTATGATTCTCAAAAAAGATGGAGCAACTCTGTATGCGACCCGTGATTTGGCGACTGACAAGTTTAGATTGGAAAAGTATGGCAGTGATATTTTGGTTATTAATGAAGTTGGAGTTGAGCAGTCGTTATATTTCCAGCAGCTTTATGAGCTCGAGCACATGCTTGGATGGTATAAAAAAGATCAGAGAGTTAATGTAAAGCATGGTTTGATACGGTTTAAAGATGGAAAAATGTCAACTCGGAAAGGAAATACAATTTGGCTTGAGGACGTATTGGATGAGGCGGAAAGCAGAGCTTTTCGTTTAATGAAAAGAGAATTCCCAGATACTGACGGAGCATTTGGAACAGAAGATATAAAGATCAATAAAAAGTCTGAATCGGCGAAAGAACATAAGATGAATACAGGAGAAATATTTAAAATATCGAAGCAAGTGGGTATTGGAGCAATCAAGTGGAACGATTTGAAGCGGGATGCCAAGCAGGACATAATGTTTGATTGGGATGATGTGCTGAATATGCAGGGTAATTCAGGGCCTTATTTGCAATATGTTTATGCTCGCACACAAAGTTTGCTCGCCAAATCTGAGGGAAAAGATTTAAGATTAAACCTGCCTGCCGGCGAGGCAGGGATTAAAGATTTAAGATTAGAACCGGAGGAGCGAGACTTGCTTAGACTGCTTTCCAAATCTGATGAGGTAATTGTGGAAGCTGCTGAAAGATTAAGTCCTCATATCGTGGCAAATTATCTTTTTGAACTGGCACAAGCGTTCAATCTTTTTTACCAAAGGCACTTGATCCTAAAAGCTGAAGAAGACACGCGCGATTTTCGTTTGTCGCTCACAAATTCAACAGGGGAGACAATTAAAAAAGGTCTATACCTTCTCGGCATTGAAGCTCCCTCAAAAATGTAGCCCTATTTCATCTTGACAAGGATTGATATTATCTGTTCTACTATATCTATAACTATTTTTCTATGACTTTATCCAACCTCAAAAGCATGTCTCTTAAAGCAAGACTCTCATTGGTCGCCGGTATTTTTATGGTTTTCGGCCTTTTTGGGGCAGTTCTCCTGTCCCAGCAACAACAGAATGTCAGATCGCGCGCTGCGGGATCCTGCCCAAATTTTGGAAATTTATATACCAGCGACTGCACAGTTACCGGTGATTTTATAGGAAATTTATTTGGAAGTAGGGTTACCATTACGGGACGGATGATTGGTAATATTGACAACGAGCAGTCAGTAGGTAACCTTATCATGCGAGATTTTACAGGCAATATTGTCGGCGATGGTAACGAAGTCTGTGGAGGTATGATAGGCAATCTTACCGGCGACAATAACATAATCCATGGTAGTTTCTTCGGCAATAATACCGGCACAGGCAATATTCTTCACTCAACTGCGCCTTGTGGAGTTGTCCGGATAAGTCCAACACCTACA
>DATLNW010000042.1:0-4313 GCA_035536575.1 Lysobacterales bacterium | reverse complement strand
TATGAAAACTTTTGACTAAGGGAATAAAATAATTATGCAAGTAACTTTTATCTGTTCTTTTGTATCGACAAAAGAACCAAAGCTCTCGGCAGATGGTCGCCTACGCGGTGGAGAGAGTTTTATTTTTTTCAGGTTTCATTTTCCGTTTATTTAACAATTTTAATTTTTTTATCTTGTACTTTTGGCAACAAAAGTACACAAAATTGCCGCCGGGTAGTACTTCAAGCTTTCGGAATTCAGCTCATTCACTAAAAACCACGTCTGCGCTCCGCTCCGCTTTGCTGTTTTTCCCCGCCCGAGGCGGGTCGTTCACTCGCTAAATTCCTCATGCATTACGTACTAATCGGCGGATAGAACTTTAGTTAATCTTTTTCTTGCATTGGAAGCAGCAGCGTTACAAATTCTGTGAGCGAGCTATCAGGGGGATTCCTCAGCCCGAAGGGATTGAGGAGGGAGCGGACTGAGTGAAGCGAAGGAGCTCGCCTGCTTGACAGGGGTGGATTGAAATCACCCGATAAGCGAGCGAAAGAATTTAGCTGACCTTCCACTAGCAAGATGCTTTGGTACTTTTACGGCTAAAAGTACAAATAGAGAAATATTTTATACTTTTTCACAAAAGTGCAGATTGTATAAAAAGTGGTTTATGATTCTAGAATTATCTTGATGACATTTTGGCTTTTACTCTTTTTCTGATCAGCAAAAATATTGCAATCGCCAGAATTGTTATCAAAATTTGTTTCAACGGTAATGCTGCAAAGTGTATCGTTCTACTCAGTACAGGATCATCAGGTGAGGTTTCAATGTGTAATTTCGCAGTGTAAAATCCAAGCAGAAAGTTTTCGTTCCAGAAAACCTCAGGGGATAGGGGATAGGGTTTAGGGGTTAGGGGTGTTTGAGATATATACCTGCTGCTTCCTGCCAATATGTTTGTTGGGGGAATACCAACTTTTCCGACAAGCTGGCCAAACATATTGGTAATTTCTATTATTCCCTTAGGGGTTATAAAATGACTACCTTTATTGTGAAGGTTGAGGGTAAATGGCACCGGGCCTGTCTCCACAAAGCCGGGTGCTGAAAATTCCTCTATAATTGCTGTTGGTTCTTTAGCTTCGCTATCTTTTTGTTTGGGCTCCTGAATTGACAAGAGTACGTTCATGCCGATCCCTGCGTTAATTTTGGAAATGCTGTGCTGCTCCTCTTTATCCGATGCAGGCTGAAAGCTATCCTGAACACGGGTAAAAATGACTGAAAAGTAATAATCGCCTGTGGACTCGCCCTCACCAACGAGTATTCTGAGTTTTAACTCTTTTTTCTGCCCCGGGCCCAGATTCAGCCTGCTCAGGTTATTCTCGCCATCCAGTAGGGCAATCTTACTGAAGATAGGGGAATTATTATCCTTGGGGAGAAGATATTCCACTTGTCCGTCTTCTTTATCATTGGCCTTAAATAGCCTGAATTCTGTTTTTAGCTCAACAGATTGTTCCTCAAGGTTCTCAATAGACAAGGGGACATTTATCTCAGCCGGTGCTTCAGCTTTGATCCGTAGCACAGAGGGGGAGAGCCTCAGGCTCACGCCCTGGGCAGACGCTTTGGGTAAATCAAATATTAAAAATGAAAAAGCAAAAATACATATTAAAAATAAAAAATAAATAGATTTAAAAAAGATCTTTAATCTTTGATTTGCATCTTTAATCTTTAATCTTTGATCTTTCATTTAATAATTAGGAACTAATATGAACGTTACTGTATTTGCGTAGCTTCCGGTCTTTTGGTTGCCTGAAGTATTTAATTTGAAGGTAATTTGAGCATCTTTTGTTTTTTCGCTTTTGACTCCGCTGATTAGGCTCTGAGGAGCCTCCTGTTTGGACAAATCGGCAAATTGTCTGTAGTTGTCCTCTGCTCCGTCCTTTGCGCCTGCTGAGAGGCATAGGAAGTCAATTTTGCTATCACACCGAAAGCCCAATCCATAAGTCAGCTGATTTACCCATAGTGCACCCTCTCTTTCCGAACAGCTCCCGTTATCGCATGTTGTGTCAGCTATTGTTTGGTTGTCAGGACCAATTAGCGGATGATCTTCAAAAGACAAAATCTGATAACCAACAGAGTTACTCAGAACAGAAAGGATGGTATTACGGGTCACCGGATTGCCGGGGGAGAGTGTCCCGAAATCTATGATTTCTGAAGAGACAGAAAATAAAATAGGAGCTGTTTGTGATATGTTTTTTATCCCCCCGGGGAGAGTTTCAACAGGTGTTAACGGCTTCTCAAATACCGGGATAATTGGTTGGGGGTTATCTAATTTATCAGGGGAGGTGTCTATGTCATTAATTTCTAAATTGTAGTTTTGACTAGAAGAATTTTGAGCAACCGCATTGCCCAGATTAAATATTAAAAATGAAAAAGCAAAAATACATATTAAAAATAAAAGATAAATAGATCTAAAAAAGATCTTTAATCTTTGATTTGCATCTTTAATCTTTAATCTTTGATCTTTCATCTTTGATCTTTAATCTTGCTATTTTCATGTTAGTTTATTTGCTTGGAAAAGACAAACAAGGGTGGGGAAACTAATAACTAATAAACAATAACTAATAATACAACGTAAATATACTACAGGTTTAAATTTAGGGTAATAAGTTATAAGTAATAAGTTATAAGTAGATAAATTATTACTTTTAGCTTCATTTTAAATATATCTAAAGGGATCAAATGATACATAGAGGTATTAGAAGCTAAAACGCATTTTATTTATAGGACTGGAAAATTCTGTCCAATATTACCAAATAACAGTGCTTTTTAATTAACTTTTTGTGTGTTATACTGTAGAAAATGAACAAAACCGAGGCTAAAAACAAAAAAAGCGTCAAAAACTCATATAATCCAACGGAGATTGAGCCGAAGTGGCAATCCAAATGGAAAAAAGACGACATTTATCACCCGGACCTTGAGACTGCTAAGCGCCCCTTTTATAATTTGATGATGTTTCCTTATCCGTCAGCCGAGGGGATGCATGCCGGGAACTTTTTTACCTTTACCGGCGTTGATATTTATGGAAGATTTAAGAGGATGCAGGGGTATGACGTCTTTGAGCCGATAGGGCTTGATGGGTTTGGAATTCACTCAGAAAATTATGCATTAAAAGTAGGAAGTCATCCCGTGGAGCAGGCCAAAAAAAGTGAGCAAAATTTTTATAGACAATTCCGCTCCAGCGGAAATAGTTATGATTGGGACAGGACAGTTGAGACCTACAAACCGGAATACTATAAATGGACCCAGTGGCTTTTTACAGAACTATTTAAAGAAGGACTAGCGTACAGAAAAAAATCCCCGGTAAATTTTTGCCCGTCATGCAAAACTGTACTCGCTGATGAACAGGTCATACAAAAATCAAAAATCAAAAATCAAATCTCAAAGATCAGCGAAAATCAGAGTTCCAATCTGCGAAAATCAGCGGAAAAGGAACTGGAAGAGATAACTGTAAAGGTTTGCGAAAGATGCGAAACTGAGGTAGTTATGAAGGACCTTGAGCAGTGGTTTTTCCGGATTACCAATTACGCCGATAGACTATTAAATAATATTGAAGGATTGAATTGGACTGAAAAGGTCAAAATCGCTCAGAAAAATTGGATAGGTAGGAAAAAGGGAATAGAGATTAGCTATCCAATAGTTCTCGATTCGGCTAAAGCCTCATTCGAACAATATTCTTCGAGCGAAGTCGAGAAGATCATTACTATATTCACCACCCGTCCTGATACCAATTTCGGGGCAACTTTTATCGCTTTGGCACCAGAGCATGATTTGGTAGCCTCAATTTTGAGCGGTAAAATCAAAACTGATTCTAATGTTCTAAAGAACATTAGAACATATGTTGAACAAGTTAAAAGTAAGAGCGAGATCGAGCGTCAGGCTGAAGGACGGGAGAAAACAGGCGTATTTACGGGGCTTTACGCCCTAAACCAGCTGACAGGCTACAAAATGCCGGTTTGGGTTTCGGATTTTGTCTTAATGGGATTTGGAACCGGTGCAGTTGTAGGTGTTCCGGGTCATGACAGGCGGGATTTTGAGTTTGCAAAGAAGTTTGGCCTTGAAATAATCCGCGTCGTTGTTGGTAAAGACGGAGATAAGTCAGAAATAACCAAGATTGAGCAGGTTCAGGAAGAAGAGGGAACTATGATCAACTCAGATTTTCTAAATAGCCTTGATATTCATAATGCAACTGAGAGGATAATTGATTATATTGAGGAGAAGGGTTATGGCAAGCGTCAGGTAACTTATCATCTCCGTGACTGGTTGATTTCGCGCCAAAGATACTG
>DATLNW010000041.1:0-5476 GCA_035536575.1 Lysobacterales bacterium | reverse complement strand
CGGTAAAGAAAATGCACTTTTCCATCCTCGTAAATTGCGGCACTATTAAATGCAGCGCGTGAGTCCCATGTAGTACTGGATCTTGGCGAAATAATCGGATTTTTATGATGCTTTTTAACAATTGTAGAATAGGTTTTGTCTTTTAGCTTGTAATTAAGTCCCGGTATCGGGCATGATACTGCGTAAACTGACCCCTCACCTACCTGCCAATACAACATCGCTTTGTTGTGAAGAATAAGAGTTCCCAAAGGCTGAAGTTTTTCTTTATTAAGTTCCTCCTCTTGCTCCCAGATAGGCTCGTCTGAGCGCCATAAAAGTGTGGAAGGATCATTTTTATCAAACAGACATGCTCCTACAGAGTATTTCTGACCATTCGCATTCCGCTTCTTGGAGTAATAAGTCAATAAAATGTACTCATCAAATGTAAAAGCATTCCCTACTTCCAAATCTCCATCGTCAAAATGATCTTTACGGGAAACAAGCAATACTTCTTTTCCCGCGGTCCAGCTTTGTAAATCTTTTGAATAAGCAAGTTTTATATTTTTCTCACCGAAATACATTTGGTAATCCCCTTTATGAGTGTAATCAGGAACAATGCAGGCAGTTTCTTTTATGGATTTTATTGAATTTCCTACTTCAAAGCGCACCAGATCTTTGGAAAATGCTATTTTCAAACCTGAAGTTTTTGTTTTATAAGTGGCGAGATACCTGTCATCTTGCTTGGTAATCCGCAAGCTTTTCCAGTCATAATTTCTCTCTTCCCGTTGTCGATTATTTAAGGTAATTACGTATTTGGATTCCCCGTTGAATTCCAAACCGTCTTTACTTGTTACAAATTTGCAGAAATTAAGTCTTCCTTTGGAATAGTGGAAGTATAGAAGCGCCTCGGTGTCTCTTCGGGCAGTACCGATAAAATTGATCATGTATTGTTGGGTA
Organism: Lysobacterales bacterium; assembly: GCA_035536575.1. Lineage (GTDB taxonomy): Bacteria > Patescibacteriota > Microgenomatia > Levybacterales > UBA12049 > DATLDE01. Next base: position 4,540 of record DATLNW010000041.1, on the reverse strand, counting down.
TTTCACCACAAAATCCTGCCCTACTTTAAGTAGACTACATTCATGTTTAGATGTCAACCGACAACGGCTGATGACGCCTAAAAATTACAGCACTATTGTGTGTTGAAAACAATAGATATATTATATTGTAATGCTTGCCAAAGTTATGTCCGCTGCAGTTGTTGGCCTTGATGCTGTCCAAATTGAGGTTGAGATAGATATCGCCGCACAAGGCCTGCCCAATTTTTTTATCGTCGGGTTGCCTGACAAAGCCGTTGATGAGGCCAAAGAACGCGTCAGATCAGCGATCAAGAACACGGGTGCTGATTTTCCTGCCAAGAGGATAACGGTAAACCTGGCTCCGGCCGATCTTCCCAAAGAAGGAGCCTCATATGATCTGCCGATTGCTCTTGGAATTCTTCTCGCATCGGGACAAATTGATGCTAATATATCAAATTTCCTTTTCTCAGGGGAATTGTCACTTGACGGACGCGTACGCTCAATCAACGGCGCTCTTCCTCTGGCCATAACAGCCAAGGAGAAGAAGATAAGCAGTATTTTCCTGCCAGTTGATAATGCAGCTGAGGCGGGAATAGTTCAGGGGCTTGATGTTTATCCTGTGGCAACGCTTAAACAACTTTTCGCGCATCTTTCAGGTGACACGCCGATTGTAAAGCAAAAACCAATCAAATTCTCTGCAAAAACCTCCTCAGAGGTTTTTGACTACGATATGAAGGAAATCAAAGGCCAGCAGCAGTCCAAAAGAGCACTGGAAATAGCAGCAGCCGGCGCGCACAATATCCTGCTCAAAGGCCCACCTGGTGCCGGCAAAACACTTCTTGCACGCACATTTCCTTCAATTCTTCCTAGTCTTACTTTTGAGGAGATGGTTGAGGTGACCAAAATCTATAGCATTTCAGGTCTTTTGGGAAAAGAACACACCATGAAAAGGCGTCCCTTCCGCTCGCCGCATCACACCACTTCTTTGGTCGGGCTGATAGGTGGTGGCTCCAATCCCAAGCCAGGGGAGGTGACTCTTGCCCACCGCGGTGTACTTTTTCTTGATGAATTTCCCGAATTTCCCAGATTTGTTCTCGAGAGTCTGCGCCAGCCAATTGAAGATAATATCGTCTCTATCTCACGTGCTAATGGCAAAATAACGTTTCCCGCCAAATGCATGCTGGTGGCAGCCCAAAATCCGTGCATGTGTGGATATCTTGGGGATAAGCACCATGAATGTACCTGCGCTCCTTCTCAAATCCTGCGCTACCAGAAGAAGGTCTCAGGCCCACTTCTTGATAGGATAGATATCCATATTGATGTACCGGCTGTGAAAGTTCACAAGCTGACTGAAGAGGATTTGGACGTTGAAGACTCGGCCAAAATCCGAAAAAGGGTGCAAAAAGCCCGTGATCTCCAGCTAAAACGCTATAAAGGCAGTAAGATCGGGTCAAATGCTGAGCTTAATAACAAAAGCATCAAAATATATTGCCAGCTTTCTGAGGAATGTCTCCAGCTTTTGCGCCTGGCAGTCAGTAAGATGCATTTGTCAGGAAGGTCGTACTACAGAACGATTAAATTGGCACGGACTATCGCTGATTTGGAAAATGTGGATACTATAGCCCCAAATCACATTGCCGAGGCACTCCAATACCGCCCCAAAGTCGAAAATACGTTTGGATAATCCTATCCATAAAGCTCTTTGTGCGTTCCGAGATCGACAAAGTAAGCAATTAGTTCGCCATTCTCTCCAAACTCTTCATAAATCGCTCTCCAGTCGGCTGTAATATCTATACTCTTGTAACCTTCATATTTATCCCGCAGCGCATGATTGTTCAGTGAGGGCTCATCAGGATTTTTGAGGAAAATTTCAATCTTTTGTCTAAGGCTTTTACGAATTCTTATATTTACTTTCTTGAGGAGCCTGAGGAAATCAGGATCGTATTGAATTTTCATATGCCTTGTTTTTCAAGAAAGGCAATAGCATCCTTTGCGTTATCAAATATTGGCGAACCCAATCCTTTTTTTCTATTCTCTCTTGCTTTTTTTAAAATAGCAGCGGTTCGCTTGTTGGGAATTTCGTCATATTCTCTAAACGTCACGGTTTTTTCTTTTATAAACCGCTTCAAAAGCCCGTTGAGCGCGTCGCTGAGAGACAATCCCACTTCCGCTGCAGCTTTTTGGGCATCAGCTTTCGTTTGTGCTTCTGTTTTAAAATTAATAACAGCATTTCTCATATATATAAAGTATATATAACGTGTATACGTTTTGTCAAGAGTCATATCGCGGCTCTCCAATACCGCCCCCGGGTAGAAAATGTTCATAATTAATTACTATTTGCTATAATAATTTCGTGTCTGACTTCAAAATTATATTTATTCATGGATATACCGCTTCGCATTTAGCTGATTGGTATCCTAAATTATCTCCTGAATTAGAAAAGCTTGGTATTGATTTTGCAGTTCCTGACTTACCTGGAGGAAAACATCCTTATGCAAAAGAATGGCTCGATGTAATAGATAAGGAGGCTAAAAACACAAATAAACCATTGGTACTAGTAGGGCATAGTCTAGGAACTCGTACAGCATTGTTATACCTAGATAAATTCCGACCAAAGGTTGAGAAAGTATTTTTAATTGCTGCGTTTTCAAATAGTACAGAAAACGCAAAAAGACGTGGTGGCAATGCATATCCTGATTTTTTTAAATATATAATTAAGCTTGAGGAAATTAAACCACTAGTAGGCAAGTTTATTGTTTTGCACTCCCAAGATGATAGTAGCATAGATTATGCACAGGGGGTAGAAATAGCTAGAGATTTGGATGCAAAACTAATAACATTTAATGACAGGGGTCATTTTTTTAATCCTAATGATGCTCCTTTTGTACTTGAGGTATTGAGAAAAGAATTAAACTTCTAATCAACTATATCAACTTCTGCTGTTTGCCGGATTTGTCTTCGGGATGGACTGCGCCGATGTGTTCGTAGGCGGCTTTGGTGGCAATTCTCCCCCGGGGGGATCTTTTTATAAATCCAAGCTGCAAAAGATACGGCTCGACCACATCTTCAAGTGTGCCTGAGTCCTCAGAAATAGTTGAGGCAATTGTCTCAACCCCCACTGGTCCTCCACTGTGCTTTTCGATAATTGATTTGAGGAATTTAATGTCCAGCGGATCAAGACCTTTCTCGTCCACTTCAAGCATCTCAAGCGCCTTTTTTGAAGCATCAAGATCAATGTGCCCCTTTCCCTTAACTTGTGCGTAATCCCTGACTCTTTTCAGGATTTTAAGAGCAATTCTCGGGGTTCCCCGGGCGCGGAGCGCGATTTCTTTGATACTTTGTCCGTCAATTGCGATTTTGAGCTTATTGGCTGCTTCCTGAATTATTTTTCCAAGCTCCACCGGTGTATAAAAGTTAAGCCTATGTGTAACCCCAAATCTGTCTCTCAGTGGCGCTGAGAGGAGTCCTGCGCGGGTAGTGGCACCTATGATAGTAAACTGTGGAAGATCAAGCCTGACAGTTCTAGCACTGGGACCTTTGCCAAGAACAATATCAAGTGCATAATCCTCCATCGCAGGATAAAGCGTCTCCTCAACTGTAGTGTTGAGCCTGTGGATTTCATCGATAAACAAGATATCGCCCTTTTCCAGATTGGTCAGAATAGAGGCCAAGTCCCCGGATCTCTCAAGAGCAGGACCTGAAGTCACGCGGATATTTGCCTTCATTTTGCGGGCTATGATGTGGGAAAGCGTTGTTTTGCCTAAGCCGGGAGGGCCGTAAAGAAGAATATGTTCAATTGCCTCTTTTCTCTTCCCAGCAGCCTCAATCGCGATTTGAAGTGAAGCCTTGATATTTTCCTGTCCATGAAAATCCTCCCAGGAACTGGCTCGCAGGGATGTAAACAGAACCTCTTCTTCCGGTGTAACTTCCTCTACTTTAATTTTTGCTTTAGGTTTATCCATAGTACTAAATTCGAATATCAAAATCCGAAACTCGAAACAAATTCAAATATTCTAAAGTCTAATTTTCAAAACGTTTTCAATTTTTGTCATTTGTATTTTGATATTGTTTCGGATTTCGTGCTTCGTGCTTCGAATTTATTTACCAAGATACTTCAAGGCAAGTCTGATCTTTTCCTCAACTGTCTCGCCTTTTCCCGAAAGTGCGCGGATTGCTTCTTGGGACTCGGAAACACTAAACCCAAATACCTTTAATGCAGCTATAACTTCATTGTTCTCCTGTCCGTCAGCTGAAAGATCAAGATCCTCTCCCCCACCAATTTTGTTTTTAAGCTCAATTATGATCTTCTGGGCGTTTTTCTTGCCAAGCCTCGGAACTGAGGTAAAAAACGCAACATCTGCCCCAATAATTGCCTGAATTATCGCAGATCTATTCCCGACTGAGAAAATGCCGGAAGCTGTCCGGCAGCCAACTCCATTTACGCTGATAAGGTATTCAAATAGCTTCAAATCTGAATGGTCCGGAAAGCCATACAATTCCAGGACATCTTCACGCACATGAGTGTGGGTAAAAAGCTTTATTTCTTCACCAAGCCCTGTTA